>CAZTKW010000389.1:241-4093 GCA_964614315.1 uncultured Pirellulales bacterium | reverse complement strand
GTCTTGGTGAGGGATTTTCTGCTTATAATAAGCCTGACAATCCTTTCAGGATCACATTATCAATCGAAAAAGACGAAGTGGCACATCAGACTCTCACGTTGAGATCGTTCTATAGGCAATTTGGCTATGGTAATGTTCCTGATGAGTATTACAGCTTTATCAAATCACCAAAATATAGCCAAAGTAAGCTTGATAAATTATTGGATCGATTTAAGAATGAAGGTTGTGCCGCTAAAGAAGAAGCTTTGTGCCTTGAATTAGGCAATAAGCATAACGATCTTATTATTTCCAAGATCGACAAGGCACTAAAAAATGCTATTAGAGAAAAAAAACCCTGGGTTCTGATCGGCGGACCTCCATGCCAGGCATATTCACTTGCAGGCAGAGCTAGAAATAAGGCCAAAAAAGGATGGTCTCTTGAGACTGACGACAGGAGTGAGCTATACCAGGAATATCTGCGAATACTGGCAAAATATCAGCCTGCGATATTTGTCATGGAAAATGTCAAAGGAATGTTGTCAGCTGAATTGAACGGTGAACGTCTTGTCGAGAAAATTACTGCTGATCTGGAAAATCCAACAGAATCGATAGATACTGAAACATTAAATGACCTATCTTACAGATATAAGCTTTACTCTCTTGTCAAGGAACATAATCCAGATGAGCCATTTGAGCCAGGAGATTTTCTTATTAGGTGCGAAGACTATAGTATACCACAGAAACGTCATCGTGTAATAATTCTGGGAATCAGAGAAGATTACGATCCAGATGGTGATTTTGATATTCTTCAGAAACAGGATGATCGCATTTCCATCAAACGAGCCATTTATGATCTTCCTGCGGTTTACAGCAGTTTCTCTACTAGAAAGAAAAATCTTTCAGAGTTGGATAATGAATTATTGGTGTACGATCAATGGGAGAACTTGTTTATGGATTTCTTCTGGCGATATGACACAGGAGATGAGGCAACAGAAGGGGTAATAATTGAGTACCTTGATAAACTGAAGAACAACAGTGGGCGAAAACCTGAGTTTTTTAAACCTGACTGGTTTTATAATACCAAGCTGAATGGTCATCACTGCAACCATGAACCGCGTACGCATATGCGATCAGATTTTCTGAGATATTTCTTTGTATGTTGTTATGGCAAGGCCAATAAAACTTCCCCTAGGTTGAAGGATTTTCCTGAGGTATTATTGCCAGCACATAAGAATATTGACACGGATAAGTTTGTAGATCGTTTCAAAGTTCAGCTTGAGGATGAGCCATCAACAACAATTACCTGCCATATATCGAAGGACGGACACTATTACATTCACCCAGATCCCAGGCAGTGCAGAAGTCTGACTGTGAGAGAAGCTGCCAGACTCCAGACATTCCCAGATGATTATTTCTTCTGTGGCAATAGAACTCAGCAATATCATCAGGTTGGTAACGCAGTGCCTCCCTTATTGGCCAGAGATATAGCTGGAGTTGTTTATCAAATACTTCAAAAAGCTGGTGTTAGCTGATGTCAGATATCCTAAGTAAAGAAAAACGCAGTTGGAATATGTCTCGTATAAAGGGCAAAGACACCAAGCCTGAGTTGCTTGTGCGTTCACTCCTTCATCGTATGGGATATCGATTCAGGCTCCACAGAAAAGACTTACCAGGGAAGCCAGATATAGTTTTGCCTAAATACAATACCGTTATTTTTGTCCATGGTTGCTTCTGGCACAGGCACAAAGATTGCAAGTACGCTTACAATCCTAAAAGTAGAGCCAGTTTCTGGCAGAATAAATTTAAAGAAAATATTGAGCGAGACAATAAAAAACAGGCTGAGCTCAAAAAGATAGGATGGAAAGTTATAGTTATATGGGAGTGTGATCTTCGCAAAGTGGAAGAGCTGAAGATGAAAATAAAGAAGGAATTATAGTGTGGTTATAAATGTAAGCTCATCTAGTTTCCATTTGGTTGTAGGCTCTGGTAGATGTGTAACCTTATCGGGCTTCTCTTGTGTTTCTTGAAGTACACTAATTAAATTTTCCAGAGTTGGCGTCACGTAATCTTTCTTCACAATTTGAATACTATTGAATAACTGAGGCCAGTTTGCGTAAGCTGAATTTTCACCACTAACGATTCCTTTCAGGGAGTATGCGAAGTGCCTAGAGATTACGATTCGAAATATCTGAAAGTCCTGCGACCAACCCTTTTTTAGTTGTAGAGCTTTTTTAACTCCTTCCAAACCGAGTGTAGATACCCAACTGTCTATTGTACTCATCCAATCTCTGACCTGATTTCTTAGGCGTTTATTTCTTACTAACTTTGAATGTAAGTCAGATCCATAAAGCTCTTGGTGTTTAAGTTGAAACAACAATACAGTACCAGTCTTTCTATCCAACACGACGAGATCTATATCAGATAGGACTCGCCCATTCAGTCGCATCTTTACATTCTCCAAGTAATCTATGTCTTGGAACGCTTCGTTGAGTACCCTCCGAATCGCTCTCTGAGAAGAGGCTTCTCTGCCAGCCTGATTTCTATCATAATCTTCTGGGTAGTGGAATCTAAGTGACTCAAGCAAATACCGAACAGGCTCTGAGTGTGCGCCAAACAATGCTCGAATCACACCCGTTTCTGAACATCTTACTGATAGGGGATGTGGACTCCCTGGGGCATCAATTAGATCGAGGCTATCCCGACCATATGTCAATACATTAAATATTTGCTTTGCTTGGGTTAGGTCAATCTCTTCAAAATCCTCATCTTTAGAACCAAAATAGTTAACAGCATCACGAAGACTCTCAATGAATGGGTCCACATCAGCGCTCATAGTTAGCACGTTTTCCAGCTTAACTTCAGGAGATTTTTTCACTAACGCTTCAGCAAAACGCTCATGGCGAATGCTATTTGAAATTGTGTATGTTAGGGCAAGCATATAATGCTGCACTCTAATCCCACCGAACTTAACAGCATAATGATATGTATCGTAACCTTCTTGAAGACTGACCTCATGTGATGCTAGCCCAAAGAAGTATGCGTCAAGTATTGGATCGGCGTCATACCCTATGTAGTGTTCCATGAACGGATATACCAGTTCATATAGTTTTTCATTTACCTCTTTCTCAATCTCTTGAAACTTCTCATGAACAAAAAGCTCTCTGAAAAGACGCCTGGATTCACTATTGTAATGCTCTAAAAGGCGCCTTTCATAATAGTCCTCATCTTCGATTTCCTGAGGGAGTGTAATTGTAAACTCTCTAGGACCTGTTTTCCCAATCTTACCAACCCCGTCAGCAAGTGTCTGCGCCACGCGCCGGCCATGCTGCACCATTCCCAAAGCAGACACAATTGACAATACTCTCACAGTCAAATCATTTCGTCGTTGAGTGTTCACGACAGGCACATCAAAATTTTCTCGATTCGCTAATACAAGCTTGATAAGCCTAGCGGTTCCCATCTGCATTATATAAAGCTGCTCCTGCTGTTCTTCGGTTGGCTCAGGAGTTTTAGAGTAGTTATAGTAATACCAATCTAGCTCATTTATTGCACAACGCATCAGCAATCCAAGGTTATCGCTTGCTAATACGGGTATCAATTTAGACTCTTCGTTATTTAATGCTTCAAAGAATGACTTTAATGTTGTCACGAATTTTTCTCGCAGAATCGATTCCCGTGGGGAACAAAAATATATAGCTACTTCAAATTATGTTTGCACTCTACAAAATAATCTCTGATAAATCAAGACTTTATACAGTATTACGCTAATCCCTGTCGATTCCCATATCCTTTTCAGCCACAATACTAACTTTAGTAATCTAAATTGAGGGTGCCAAAATGAAAATCAAGCCAATGGGGATACTACTTACCATG
>CAZTKW010000389.1:0-231 GCA_964614315.1 uncultured Pirellulales bacterium | reverse complement strand
AAGTAATCGAATATCTGAAAGCCGAAAACGAAGCGTTCCTCGAATTCACTTTGTACAGAAAACATCATACTCGTTTGCCCCAATTGCCATAGTGAAATTCACTATGGGAGTAGTGTTGAAGTTTTAAATGACAATGATCATATTGTTGTGAAACTTTCCGATCGATAAGCAAGGATTCATAGAAATAGTGTTAGCTATTTAGAAAAACCGTCAAACAGTAACAAATAGATA
>CAZTKW010000388.1:0-4098 GCA_964614315.1 uncultured Pirellulales bacterium | reverse complement strand
AACATCCTCGATGAACTCAAGAATTCATACCTTAACTATGCAATGAGTGTCATTGTCTCTCGCGCTCTGCCCGACGTTCGTGACGGCTTAAAACCATCACAAAGACGAATACTCGTTGCTATGAACGACTTGAACCTTGGACCGCGCAGCAAGCACAGAAAGTGCGCTAAAATCGTCGGCGATACCGGCGGCAATTATCATCCACACGGCGACCAGGCCACCTATGGAACCCTCGTGAGAATGGGCCAGGAATGGAACATGCGATATACACTTGTCGACCCGCAGGGTAATTTTGGCAGCATAGATTCTGACCCGCCGGCGGCTATGAGATATACGGAAGCCAGAATGGCGGCGCCAGCCACCAATATGCTCGAAGATATCACGTACGACACCGTCGATTTTGTACCAAACTATGATGAAACCCGCTTCGAGCCAACCGTCTTGCCTGCCAAGTTCCCAAACCTGCTCGTCAATGGCTCTACCGGCATCGCCGTCGGAATGGCAACAAACATACCCCCACACAATCTTGCCGAGGTCTGTGACGCATTACTCCTGCTGATTAAGGACCCTGATTGTGGTTTCAAGGATATTATCAAGTGTATACCTGGCCCCGATTTCCCTACAGGTGGTATCATTTGTGGCAGAAAAGGTATTCTGAACGCTTACACTACCGGAAGGGGACATTTGACCGTCAGGGCAAAAACAGAAATAGAAACTGCCAAAAACGGCAGGCTAAAAATTATAGTAACCGAAATACCATATATGGTCGTAAAGACCACCATCGTCTCCAAAATCGCTGATTGCGTTCATACCGGCCAGATTCCGGAAATCTCAGATATTAGAGATGAATCCGACCGTCACGGCCTGAGAATTGTCGTCGACCTGAAAAAAGATGCCGACGAACAGGTCGTACTAAATAAGCTCTTCCGCTACACTGCACTCCAGACAACCTTTGCCATCGCAAACATTGCCTTGGTAAATAACAGGCCGGAAACACTAAACATCAAGAAGATGCTAAACTGCTTTCTCGAACATCGCAAGACCGTCATTCGTCGCAGAAGCACCTTTCTATTAAAAAGGTGCAGAAACCGGGCACACATTCTCGAAGGTCTCATCCTCGCGGTAAGTGACATCGATGAAATCATCGAAATTATCAAAAAATCTCCGGATGCACCCACGGCAAAGTTGAACTTAATGAAAAAACCTCTCCGATTGACCCTCTCAGCTACATTAAAGAAAATCCTACCTAAAGAATTCGTCAGTCAAAAAGGCAAGGCCAAACAATACCTTACTGGCCCCCAGGCCGACGCCATCCTCACAATGCAGTTGCAGAGGCTTACAGGCCTTGAAGTCGAAAAGCTTGCCAGAGAATACGCCGAACTCACCGAGCGCATTGAAGGCTACGAGGCAATACTGGCCAAAGAGCGAATCTTACTCGACAATATTATCGAAGACATACACGAAATGAAGGAAAAGTACGGCGACAAAAGAAAAACAAAAATTACCGCACAGATTGAGCAGTTCGAAATTGAAGACCTCATAGCAGAAGAAAAGGTCATCGTCACCGTTAGCCACGCCGGTTACATCAAGCGAATACCCATTGATACATATCGAAAACAAGCCAGAGGAGGCAAAGGTATCATCGGCTCCGACACAAAAGAAGGTGACTTTATCGAACATCTTTTCACCGCTTCAACACTCGATTATCTGCTTGTCTTTACAAACCGAGGCAAATGTTACTGGCTTAAAGTCTATAATGTCCCTAGTATGTCAAGACAAAGCCGCGGAAGAAACATCGTAAATCTCTTGAATCTTGGAGACCAGCAGGTTGCTTCTATCATAAATGTCAGCAATTTCGACACCGAAGAACAGCAGCTCGTCATGGCAACCGAAAACGGCCTTGTAAAAAAGACGAAACTCTCCGCCTACAGCAATCCAAGAACAACAGGTGTCATTGCAATTAACCTCGACGCTGATGACTACTTGATTGGCGTTGTCCTGACAACCGGTAGCGACTACATCATTCTCGGAACAAGGAACGGTATGACCATAAAATTCGACGAAAAGCAGGTCCGTTCAATGGGAAGGGTCTCAAGAGGCGTCATCGGTATAAGACTACGCGAAAGCGACGCTGTAGTCGATATGGTTATCGCAGAGGAAAAAGCCGCACTGCTGACTGTTTGTCAAAAAGGCTACGGAAAGCGAACAGGCCTGGAAAACTACAGAGTGCAGAACCGAGGTGGCGTAGGCCTGATAAATATAAAAACAACCGCCAGGAACGGCAAAGTAGTTGCCCTCAAAACTGTTCAATACGCCGATGAGCTGATGATGATAACCGCAAAGGGAATAATTATTCGTACCGGCCTTGACCAGATTCGCTCAATCGGAAGAAATACTCAGGGCGTCAGGTTAATAAAAATGAAGCCAGGCGATGAACTTGTTGCAGCAGCCAAGATAATCTCTGAAGAAATAAATAACTCAAATAATAAAAAGCCCGACACTGAACCAAAACCTGAACCAGAGCCAAAGCCTGAACAAAAGTCAAAGCCAAAACCTAAACCAAAACTGAAGCCTAAACCAAAATCCAAAACTAAGGCTAAACCTAAACCTAATAAAAAGAAGAAAAAGAAAAAATCCGGCAGATAGAAGCTGCGGCTCGCCATAATATCTCCGAGAGCAAAGATGGCCAAAACTAACTCTAAACCCCGCAAAACAGCCGCCTCGATTTATGTAATCGCCGGTAAGGAACCCTCTTTAATCTCCGCCGAAGCAGAAAAACTCATTGACGAACTCTTACCGCCTCAGCAAAAAACTACCGGCCTTCTAAACGCCGAACCCGACAAAGTCTCCATCACCGAAATCCTCGACGAACTCCGAACCATCCCATTTTTGACCGACAAAAGAGTCGTTCTCGTCAAAGAAGCGGACAAATTCATCTCCGAAAACCGGGAGTTGCTCGAAAAATATTTCGACACTCCGTCTCCTACCGGAATTCTTGTCCTGACTGTAAACACATGGCAAAGCAATACTAAGCTGGCTAAAAAGCTGCCCAAAGTCGGAAAACTAATCAGCATAACCCAGCCAAAACCCTGGCAGTTGCCCGGCCGCCTCGCACAATACGCCGCCGACGCACACGACAAAAAACTAAATAGGCAGGCTGCTGAACTTCTAATTGAACTAACAGCCGACAACCTCCCCCGGCTGTACGGCGAAATAGACAAGCTGGCGCTATTTGCTGACAAGGAAAAATCCATAACTACCGCCCATATCGAAGCGCTCATAGGTCACAATCGTCTCTTTAATGCCTTTGCTGTAATTGATGCCATCATTACCCGCAACGCCGCCGAGGCGACAAACCGACTAAGGAATATGTTCGCAGAGGACAAATCGACCGGCTTCACCATCGTCGGCGCTTTCGCCTTTCATTTTCGCAGACTCTTCAACGCCAAAGTCCTACTCGAAAAAGGCCTCCGACCCGATGAGATTGCAAAAAAGCTGAGAATATGGAGCAACAGGGACGCTCTTTTCGCCCAGCTTAAAAAAAACTCTTTGAAGCAAATTGGCGATAACCTTCAGCAATTGGCCGCCACCGATTACGCTATAAAGACCGGCCGAACAAAACCACACATCGCAATTGAGCAGCTCGTATTAAAACTCGCAACCGCCTAATCGCTTAATTCTTCATCACTGTGCCATAAGACCGCCGCAATACAAAAAACGGAGAGGAAGGGATTCGAACCCTTGGTACAGACAAGCCGTACACAGCCTTTCCAAGGCTGCTCCTTAAGCCACTCGGACACCTCTCCAAAAAATGCATCATAACCGCTGCAAATCCCTTTTTCAACTTTAAATTTTATCCCACTCCAATTACACCCTATAATTATCAATAAAGCCTGGAAGACGAAAACTTGGGAAATAAAAAATAAAATGAACTAATCATCCGGTTTGTAAGACTTAGAAAAGTAGATGCCAGATAATCTTTCATATATCAAAGACCAGCTTCTGGTTATGGATGCCCAGGACGGCGACGTAAAGGCTATGGAAAAACTCGTCCGCCGCTGGCAAAAGCGCCTCTGGTCCTATGCTTACCGCTTGACG
>CAZTKW010000387.1:0-4104 GCA_964614315.1 uncultured Pirellulales bacterium | reverse complement strand
TCCAGGAAATAATTATGTCATTACTGTTGGAGCAGGTGGAACAGCAGGAGTTGGGGGATTTGTAGGTGAAGATGGTGGAGATGGAGGAAATACAAGTTTTGACATCTTAACTGTTTTATGTGGAAAAGGAGGTAAACAGGAAACCATAGGAACAGGTGGTTTGGGTGGGTATCATGTTGTTAACGGCGATGGAGAAAATGGAGGTTCTGGAACTGGGGGATCTGGTGGGAATATAAGATTTTCCACTCTTGCTGGTGGAGCTGGTGGCAATGGTTATAGTGCTGAACCTAACCAAGCTGTAGGTGGTGGTGGAGGTGGGACATTGTTTGGTCCTGGCGCAGATGGAGGTGGCCCTACCCAAACTGGTTCTAATGGTATTGCTAATACTGGGGCTGGAGGAGGTGGTTGTGGCAGTGGATTATCTAACGGCGGAGTTGGCGGCTCCGGTATTGTAATTGTTGAATGGTAAGAGTCGAAAGAATAGATGCTCAAAGACATAAGTTGAAAAAGCAAGTTTCAAAAAATGAAATCTAAATTTTTATCATGCTTCGTATTATTAGTTCTGATTAATCAAGCTTATGGTGTTGTTATTTTCGACTCCAATACGACAATTGAAGCCGATGATTATACTTATGACGAAGAGGACATCATAATTGATGATTGTGTGTTGACAGTGAACGGTCAGCATGATTTTAACAGCATGCATATTAAAGGCTACGCTACTGTAACACATACCGTTGAATATTTTAATGGTTTTGATTTATTCATAACAGGCGATCTAACAATTGATGCTAATGGTATGATAAATGTTGATGGCAAGGGGTATACCTCTACTGGTCCGGGAGGTGGAGAAGCCAGCACTTGGTATGGTTCAGGCGGAGGATACGGTGGCTGTGGTGGAAGATCGGTCGATAAGGAAGGAGGAGGTTCTTATGGTTCAGTTTGTGAACCAAATGAACTGGGCAGTGGTGGAGGCCGGAACCGACGCGGAGGCGGAGCCATTTGTGTTACGGTTGGTGGAACTTTAACCGTAAATGGAGACATAACCGCAAACGGCATAACCAGCGATTGGAGTGCTGCTGGTGGTGGTTCTGGCGGCAGTATCTGGATTGAAGCTGGAACTCTTGCAGACACAGGAGTGATCACAGCAAATGGGGGTGATACCATAGGCAGTGGTAGCGGCGGTGGCGGTGGTGGAAGAATCGCTATATATTATGATACATGGGATTTTTCTGGTTCTGTTTCAGTGGAAGGTGGTTCAGGTGGTTATGAAGCAGGTGGCACCGGAACGATTTATTATCAGGAGTTGTCCCAGGAATATGGTGATTTAATTTTAGATGGCGGTGGTGTGCCGGGCAATGTTACTGTTTTGCCTGCTGGAGATAATATATTTAACATGGTGGATGTTTTCAATGAAGCTATCTTATATGTTCCTGAGGATTCTAATTTGGTCGTTCTACAAGATGACTATACTTTGGATTCAAACGGTACAATTATTGTCGAAGGACGATTTATGCCTTATGACCAGAACAACTTCGGCTTATTTGAGATTACAACAGGGGGCGAACTTTTCATAAATGGCAACGGTGTTGTCGAATGCAACAGCTTGAGTCTTTCATTGGGGGGTATAATTTCACTGAGCGACAACGGTCATCTTGAAGTAAACGATGTTGATATTCTGGACGGGGGTATTTTTGAGTTCAATAAATCGGAAACAATTCCAACAATGCATATATATGCTAATGGACTTTTGACTCACTTTCAAGAAGAAGAAGGTTTTGATTTGTACATAACGGGCGATTTAACGATAGACTCTAATGGTATGATAGATGTTTCAGGTAAGGGTTATACTTCTACTGGTCCGGGCGGTGGAAAAGCCAGCACTTGGTACGGTTCAGGTGGTGGCTATGGAGGAGAGGGTGGACAATCTGTGGACTTGGCGGGAGGAGATCCTTACGGTTTTATTTGTGAACCAAATGATCTTGGCAGTGGTGGAGGCCGGAATAGACGGGGAGGTGGAGCTATTCGTGTTACGGTTGAGGGAACTTTAACCATAAATGGAGATATAACCGCAAATGGCATAACCAGTGATTGGGAAGCTGCTGGTGGCGGTTCTGGTGGCAGCATCTGGATCGAAGCTGGAACTCTTTCAGGCACAGGGGCGATTTCGGCAAATGGGGGTGATACCATAGGCAGTGGTAGTGGCGGAGGCGGTGGTGGAAGAATCGCTATCTACTATGATACATGGGATTTCTCTGGTTCTGTTTCAGTGGAAGGTGGTTCAGGTGGTTATGAAGCAGGTGGCACCGGAACGATTTATTATCAGGAGTTGTCCCAGGAATATGGTGATTTAATTTTAGATGGCGGTGGTGTGCCGGGCAATGTTACTGTTTTGCCTGCTGGAGATAATATATTTAACATGGTGGATGTTTTCAATGAAGCTATCTTATATGTTCCTGAGGATTCTAATTTGGTCGTTCTACAAGATGACTATACTTTGGATTCAAACGGTACAATTATTGTCGAAGGACGATTTATGCCTTATGACCAGAACAACTTCGGCTTATTTGAGATTACAACAGGGGGCGAACTTTTCATAAATGGCAACGGTGTTGTCGAATGCAACAGCTTGAGTCTTTCATTGGGGGGTATAATTTCACTGAGCGACAACGGTCATCTTGAAGTAAACGATGTTGATATTCTGGACGGGGGTATTTTTGAGTTCAATAAATCGGAAACAATTCCAACAATGCATATATATGCTAATGGACTTTTGACTCACTTTCAAGAAGAAGAAGGTTTTGATTTGTACATAACGGGCGATTTAACGATAGACTCTAATGGTATGATAGATGTTTCAGGTAAGGGTTATACTTCTACTGGTCCGGGCGGTGGAAAAGCCAGCACTTGGTACGGTTCAGGTGGTGGCTATGGAGGAGAGGGTGGACAATCTGTGGACTTGGCGGGAGGAGATCCTTACGGTTTTATTTGTGAACCAAATGATCTTGGCAGTGGTGGAGGCCGGAATAGACGGGGAGGTGGAGCTATTCGTGTTACGGTTGAGGGAACTTTAACCATAAATGGAGATATAACCGCAAATGGCATAACCAGTGATTGGGAAGCTGCTGGTGGCGGTTCTGGTGGCAGCATCTGGATCGAAGCTGGAACTCTTTCAGGCACAGGGGCGATTTCGGCAAATGGGGGTGATACCATAGGCAGTGGTAGTGGCGGAGGCGGCGGAGGAAGGATTGCGATATATTGTTATTCCAATTTTTTTAATGGCACTATTTCAGTTGATGGTGGTACCGGATATGAAAACGGGGAGGAGGGAACTATTTTTATCGATAAGTTGTTCTATTCCATAGACAGTGGGCACTACAAAATAAGTTCAGGGGGAGATTTTGAATTAAAGGCAATTTGCGGTCAGCCTGAACATAGAATTTTAAGCGGTGGAGTCTTTACTTTAACAGGGGGCTTTCTTACCGACCTGGATGGTGCCGCACCGATGTGTATGGATGGTATTGATAATGATGGCGATGGAGATATTGATTTTCCCAACGATGCCGGATGTCTTGATGCATTAGACATATCAGAACTTACCGCAGATTATAATCAGGACGAGAAAGTCGATGTCGAGGATGTGGCACTTTTAGCAGATTATTGGATGACATATGCTTATGAACTTGATGTCGCACCAGCTCCTGAAAAAGATAACATCATTAACTTCAAGGATTTTGCTGTTATGGCCGGCAACTGGCTTGAGGGGTTGTAAGGATTGATTTTTGTTCGAGGATGGGAGAGGTTATTTTGCGTTTGCGGCCCGGGCAGTGACTTCTCTTGGGTCTTTGCCTTCTTCGATAGCCTTTATCTTGTCGACTCTTCTTTGATGTCTTCCTCCGCTGAATTCAGTAGTTAGCCAAACTTCGACAATTTTCCGCAGTAAAACCTCGCCGATAAGGTCGCCTGAGATACAAAGAACATTTGCATTATTATGATGGCGGGAAATCTGTGCACTCAACTCATCGTGGCAGAGAGCGGCCATAATGCCCTTTACCTTGTTAGCGGCTATGCTCATGCCGATACCCGTACCACATGCGAGTATTG
>CAZTKW010000386.1:0-4118 GCA_964614315.1 uncultured Pirellulales bacterium | reverse complement strand
AATGCACTTATCCATCAGGCCAGCGGTGAGGACTGGGATGGGGTTGCAATGAGTCTGTCGACGGCAAAACCGACGATGATAGCGGCACCACCGATTTTAGAACCTATGGAAGTGAAATTGAGTTCCAGTGCACCAGCAGCAATAAGAGTGCGAGTAGATAAAGAGGGCGCGAAGGGACTTAGCCTAGGTATTGCAGATGAGCAGGTGCAGTATCGCGACCTGGGTGATGAATTTCGAAGAATTCAGAGGTCTCGCAGTGAGATGGCCCGAAAAGGCAAAACGGCTGGATACGCGCTTAACGCCGCTGCGATGGATAATCAGTTGATGGAATTGCAGGTGGACAGGGATGCACTGCAGATGATACAAGAAGAAGCAAAGAGATTTGCCCGCAGCGAAGGTATAAGTGTTACCTATAATCTGGGTGAGGGATTTTCGATGCCCAGCCGGAGCGACCAGCAATTAATTACAATCGCGGCTTTTCAGACCAGTGGTGATTTTACCATGCTGGGGACACCGCTTCTGACCGATTATGTCTATCTACAAGCTGATATTGTTAATGACAGTGATTTCATTTTGCTGGCCGGTTCGGCTAATATGTATCGCAATGGTGAATTTGTCGGCAAAGGACAGCTTGAAATGGTGACCATTGGAGAAAAGTTTACGGCTGGTTTTGGTGTGGATAGTCAAATTCAAATCTCCCGGGAATTCAAGGACAAGAAAATCGATACGATATGGGGCAACCGGGTTGAGGTGTACGACTATCGCATTGCTATCGACAATTACAAAAACAGCAGTATCAAACTGCGTTTGCTGGAGAGAATACCTTATACCGAGGAGGAAGAGCTTGTGATAGAAGGATTTAAAACTAATATCCCTCTGAGCAAAGATAAGGAATATCTCAGAACAGGGAAAGACAAAGGTCTTTTGCGCTGGGACCTGAATCTAAGTCCTGCGACGACTGAGGAGAAGGCAACAGTGGTTACTTACAGCTATACTACGAAATATGATAATGATATGCATATCCAATCGGTTCCTGTTCACCGTTGAGGCTAAAATATTATGAATTCTGAACTTTTGATAAAAAATGGACGTGTTATCGACCCTGCCAACGGTATCGACAAGAAGTGTGATGTGCTTATCGTAGATGAAAAAATCGCCGAAGTTGGCGAGATTGAGAAAAAAGTGGAAACAGTTATCGATGCGACCGGCAGGATAGTTGCACCGGGTCTGATAGATATCCACGTTCATTTTCGCGAACCCGGTGATGAAGAGGAAGAGACGATAGCGAGCGGCTCGGCAGCAGCGGTAGCGGCCGGTTTTACCTCGGTAGTATGTATGCCTAATACAAATCCTACAGTCGATAATGAGACTGATGTCGAATACATACATCGAAAGGGAAGAAAAGCCAGAAAAACCCATGTTTATACAATGGGCACCATAACAAAACAAATGCAGGGTGTTGAACTTGCGGAGATGGGATTTATGGCAGAAGCCGGTGCCGTTGGTTTTACCGACGATGGAAACGGCGTGCAGGACCCTGCCGTTATGCTCAGGGCGCTGAAATATGCAGCTATGTTTGATGTGGTCATTGCCCAGCATTGTCAGGATAACAGCTTTGCCGGCGATGGCGTGATGAACGCCGGTTACTATTCAACGATACTCGGCCTGCCGGGTATTAGTACGTTAGCCGAAGAGGCTATGTTGTGGAGGGATATTCAGCTTGTCAAAAAAACAAATGTTCGCTACCATGCACAGCACATATCCACAGCCGGTTCGGTTGAGTTGATACGGGCCGCAAGGAAAGAATCTTTGCCGGTTACCTGCGAAGTAACTCCGCACCATTTGCTGTTGACAGACCAATGCTGTGCCGAATATGACACCAACTATAAGGTAAATCCCCCATTGCGAAGCGCCAAAGATATCGATGCTCTAAAGCAGGCGATTGCCGACGGGCTGGTTGATGCTTTGGCTACCGACCATGCGCCCCATTTGCAGAGTGAGAAAGAATTGGAATTTTTGGCCGCTCCTTTTGGCATAGCTGGTTTAGAGTGTGCTTTGGGGCTTTATGTCAAGGCTCTTTTAGAGCCGGGCATCCTGGATTGGCCCGGTTTAATTAGTTTGATGACGGAAAGGCCGGCAAAAATAATTGGTGTTGACAAAGGCACCCTCGGCAAAGGCAGACAGGCCGATGTAACTATCATTGACCCTGAAGCCGAGTACAAAATTGACATAAATAAATTCCGCTCCAAAAGCAAAAACTGTCCTTATCACAACTGGATAGTAACCGGCAGGGTCGAAAAGACGATTGTCGGCGGAGAGATAAGATTTTCTGTTGGTGACTGATGTATGCCGATTATTATCGATGGTCATAACTTGTTGTGGTCAATTCATAAACCCAGTGAAGGTTCTGAATCAATTACCGATGTTAAATTGTGCTATATTATTGGCAGATATCTGAAACTGATTGATGAAAATGGTGAAATTATTTTTGATGGTACAGGACCTCCGGACAAAAGCGGGTTCGATAATATAAGCAATTTGGAAGTTTTGTTCGCAGGGTTGACGACAGACGCCGATACCGTAATTGAGGATAAAATAAGGGCTAATACCGCTCCAAGACGGTTGACAATTGTCAGCAGTGACAGACGAGTCAGAAACGCAGCTCGCGCAAGAAAAGCGAAGGCGATAAAGTCAGATGTTTTTTGGAACAACATGCAGAAACAATTAAGACGCAAACGAACTGCAAAAGAACCGACAGCAAAACAGATTGGGCTAAGCGAGGGTGAAACCGAGCAATGGCTTAAGTTTTTAGGCATGGACCAGTAGCACAGCACAAACCCACTGCACCGGGCTTCTATGAAAATTCACTTGTTAGCAAATTCTTTTTATAACTGTTGTTAAACTTCTTCCGGAACGACAAACGGCTTTCGGTAATCACGTCTTAGGAACTTATTTGCTTCTGCGCTGAATTCGCCGACAAATTTTTCCTTCTCGGAATCCATAGTTACCCACGGCCCAAGCACCGCACGTGTCTTTTTAATATCCACTTCGTTAGCTGAAAGATGACTTTGAAAGCTCTCGAAGGTTTCCATGGCTTCTTTGTCGCCCTGAAGTCTTTCCCGTATCTCCTCGGGAGATGATTCGGCTCCGAGTAGATGCGATATATTGCCAAGATGGCACAAAGCGGTTGAAAGATGGCCTTCGAGAATATCAGCGTTTAGGTCACTAACTTTATGGCTGCGTACCGCCTTGATGAAATTGCCGTGGTGTCCGCTGCCGCCGGTAACCTTAAACTGTTTTACCTTTGTGCCATCATTATCGTATACCCAGCCGCCCGCAAAATAGCCGTCCTCGCATTGGATTACGGCACCGCTGCGAACGCCCCTGTACTCGTCCATCGCTGTATCGCCTTTCTTTCGTGGAAGGTTGCGAACCTCGTAGATAATCGGTGCAGGCTTATAGTCCAGCAGTACAATCTGAGTATTGGCCGTTTCTCCATCATCATCGTACCCGAAACGACCGCCTATGCTCATTGTACGCCTCGGAAGTTTATCTTGGCCAAGGGCCCAGCGACAAAGGTCAAGCTGATGAATTCCATTGTTGCCGAGGTCGCCGTTGCCAGTCGCCCATATCCAGTGCCAGTCGTAGTGAAGGTTTTTGCGCATCAATGGTACCAGCGGAGCAGGCCCCGTCCAGAGGTTATAGTCTATCGATTCCGGAATAGGCTGAGGGCCGCTCACTTTGCCGATACTTTCGCGCTTTCTATAGCACATGCTGTGGATATACTTTACTTTGCCGAGTTTGCCCTGCTTGATATATTCGAATGCCTGCTGTAATCCCTCATCAGAGCGGCGCTGGGTACCGACTTGAACTATTCGGTCGTACTTGCGGGCGGCCTCTATCATTTTGCGGCTTTCCCAGATATTATAAGCAGCTGGTTTTTCGACATAAACATCTTTGCCGGCCTGGCACGCCCATATCGTAACCAGCGCATGCCAATGGTTCGGCGTTGCAAATGAAACCGCATCAATCTCCTCGTTATCGAATACCTTACGCATATCCCATTCAGTTAATGGTTTCACGCCGGTTTCATCTAAAATGATTTTCGAACGTTCAGG
>CAZTKW010000385.1:3076-4152 GCA_964614315.1 uncultured Pirellulales bacterium | reverse complement strand
GGCGGGCCGTTTATTCATCTGGCGCCCTTTCTATTGCCTGCAAAGGCTCCGCCTCTTTTCGTTGCACAGGTTCTGTCATTTTCCCTTCCCTCTGATTTTCCGGGCTTTGAGCCGGAATCGGAACCCAGTCAGGCTCCTTACTGTGATTCCCATCGAAGGTAACTCTCCTCCGTTTACCTGTCATATCAGCGATATAAATATTCCATCCTTCTGCCATACCTCCGACCTGCTGACCTCCTTTGAAAGGACCCCAGCTGAATGCAACATATTCGCCGTCCGGTGAGATATCAACATGATAAACCTTAAAATGACGGGGGCACGTGGCGACTTTACGAATATTAGCGATAGTGCTCCACGGCATCGGGGCCTTCAGGTCGATATCGGCGACACATAACTTCCAATCCGTCTCACCCCAGGCAATTTTTTTCCCATCGCTGCTTATGTCCGGCCTGCAGCCCATCACTCCCCATTCTTTCAAATCAATGACTTGTTCACCATCGGCTTCAATAGCTATGATGGTATCACTGTATTTCATACTTCCCTGTACGGCCCCGACAAACCATTTGCCGTCCGGTGACCAGCAAATGGCATAAAGATGTTCGATAGATTTATTTGGATGCTCTCTGTATTTACCGCTCTCGAGGTCATAAAAATAAAGGCCAGTAGTTGCATATTCTTTGGTACTGTAACGGCTGTACTCTCCCTTAAGATAGGCTATCGTTTTCCCGTCGGGACTCCAGCAGGGCTGCCGCGCATTATTGGCAACTTTGACTCGACCGCTGCCGTCAATGTTCATATAATAGACATTGCGAACTTTCCCTTTTGTCTCCCGTTCATCGGTAACAAAGCATATCTTGCTCCCGTCAGGCGATACGTGGGGATACATCTCATTAACACGGGGCGTCAGCGTCAGATTAACCGGGTTTGAGCCGTCCGCATTTATAACAAACAGCTCCCAGTTAAGCCTGCCATAGGTCTCGCGGTAGGTCTCGTACACAATCTTAAAAGAAATTTTTTCTGGTTGTAGCCTGGACTTTCTCTGAGACGCTAAAGCAACTCTGTCCATTGAAAAAAAG
>CAZTKW010000385.1:0-3066 GCA_964614315.1 uncultured Pirellulales bacterium | reverse complement strand
AAAGCTTAGCGTCAACCACAGAAAAATGCCTATACTCGTTACAGGCACAATCTCTTTTCCAACATACCACTTTCGTAACATTTATATTTCTTCCGGATACAAATAAAACCTGCTTTAATGCCAACTGCCTGTTTCTTTATTCTAAACCGACACTTCTCAAACAACCTCTGTCCTGCAATCTCGCACCCCCTTTAACCATCATAATACTCAAATCACCAGCTAAATTCAACTTTATTTAGGCAGGTTGCCGCCGGAAACATTAAACACTTATGGTCTTAAGAAGGTCTTAATGGGGGGTAGTTTAATGCTGGCTGCTAAAACTCTAATACAAACATCCCTGATGTAATTTCCCGCGTCAGTAATGCATTTTCTCCGGTACTTCCCCTCTGCTTTAACGCTGCATCTTTGCCTCTTCAACAGCGTCTTTCAACCGCCACAGTAAACCGGCACTAAATAAGGCCCATCCGGCAAAACGAGAACTTTCGCATCAGGACACTCAGCCATTATTTTATCTATCGAATACTGTACCATCCGCCCGGCATAACATGCTTCATCTTCCCCATCTTCCGGTTCAATTTCTCCGCCCACATTCCTCTCCGGTATCGCCTCATTCGATAGTGACCTCAATCGTGGCGAGCACAAATATAGTTTCTTGGTGTCCCCCAGTTTGCGAAAAACCTTCGCCCACATCTGCGCCTCCCACTGCTCGGGAACAAAACTCCAATCATCGGACAAAATTTTCTGGCAAAACCCCTCCGCTCCCAAACGCCCAAGAAGCACCAGCATATCCTTGTAATTCTGCCCCCCTACCGGGTCCGGGTCGCTTAATTTCCCTAAAAGGATTATCTGTCCCCCCGGTTTTACTACCCGACCGGCTTCATAAGCCGCCTTCGCGCACTGATAATGATTGACACCTGCATCACCTGCCTGTGTTAAAATCACATCATACAATTCTCCGACCTCGCCTGAAACATAACTGCTGACATACTCTACCGCCGCCAGATGCGATTTCTCTAAATCACCGCTGAATACGCCCGTTATCTGCTTATGATTATCAATAGTAACATTAACTGCAAAATCCACACCCGCCATCTTCGCTATCTCCAATGACTCGTGATGACACGGGTTACCTTCAAGAACAAGACTCGTTGCCCGTTCGTCATTCAGTATCGACGCAGAATGAAATCCGTATGCCACACTCAGCCCGCAGATACCCGGACAAATCGCCTTCCGCCCCCCTGAAAAGCCTGCCATAAAATGAGGCTCAACCAGACCAGTTGCGATTTTCAATTCCGCATCAAGATAATAACTGTTCACAGTCACATCGGGCGTCCTCTCGGTACTTCCAATTGAGCGCAACATTGTTACGTCTTCAGCCGAATGATTGCTCACAGAAACGCCCTCTTGAAAAGCCGCTCCCCCTAACATCTCTCTGATTTCCCCCTCCATCATCGCTCGGTGTGTCCCACAAGCTATAATAATCTTGATATCACCAACGCCGTTTTGCTTAAGCGTATCTATTACAGGTTTCAGAATACCATCCGCCCCGCTGTATGGTACAGGCCGCGTATTATCAGATACCACAACGGCAGCATTGTTACAGCCCTTAGCCAAATCGCTAAGCGGTGTGCTTCCAATCGGCACGGCCAAACTGCTCATTATCGCCCCAGCCGCATCCGATAAATGCTCTGCCTTCCCTAAAGTCAGCTCATCAGATGACTCCGGAACATTGACCTTCACCTGTTCTTCACCATATTGCAGCCAAACACTTTTCATAACCAAAAACTTCTAATTCCTCTCACCTAATCCCCTGCCTCGCGATATGTCTGCAAAATATCAGAAACCATTTTGCTCACCGTGTAATTCTCTCTCAAATACTCTTGTCCCCCACGGGCAAGTTCTCTGGTCAATTCTCGCCTGTCGAATAACCGCTGCAAACTTCCGTATATACTAAGCTCGTCGTCAGGGTCGAATACAACTGCCGTTTTGCCATCGATAATCAAATCATCGACGCCTCCCTTGCACCCTGCAACAGCCAAACCAAGGCTCATCGCCTCTAACAATAATGGGTCAAATGACGTATTGGGCGCAAGTCGTATGAAAATATCCCCGACGGCAAGAACAGAACGCCACGGCTTAAGTAGTGGCACTATGGTAACCATATCAGAAAGCCCCAGCGCTTCCAGCAATTTACGAACTTGACTTTCCTCCGCCCCGTCTCCTATTATCACTAACATAAACTCACGCCCGTCAATCGCAAGATGTCTTAACGCACCGAAAACCTTCTCGAAATCGTCCGCATTATCAAGACGATGGGCTATCACCACGCTCACCGGCCGGCTCGCATCACAAAAATGTCCCCTGTCCTCGCCGACAAACGAACCCATATTCACCTGAACAACTCGTCTTGCAAGTCTCGAAGAAATCCCCGCTAAATTGGCCGCTATACTTTCAGCCGGTACAGTGATTCTCGCGCACCGGCTCGATGAAATATAGAACTGAAAATACCTCTTCTGAAGTGAATTAACCGTCAAAACATAAGGAAGACTCAAAAAATGGGACAATCTACTCACTTGCAGTGCCTTACCTTCGCACAAACAGTGTAAAACCGTAGGCTTGAATTTCTCAAGATTCTCTACAAGCAACTTGCTGTTATAATGCCCCATAAAAGGCAAATCAATAACTGGATGCCGGATAATTTCAACCGAGGGAGAGACAATACCATCCACATCGCAATTCGACGGGCAAACCAGCGCAACCGGTATCGACTCAGCCGCTAATCCCACAAGAAGATGCTCTAAAAACATCGGGTAATCAAAAATTGTACCTTCCGACGCAATCAAAACCGGCCGAACCGCCTTCGCATTGACCCCCTTCTTCGCCGATTTTGTCTGCTCTCCGTTCATATTCTTAACTCAAAAACTCTTTATCTCTCGTCCACTTAAAAAATATCATAAAACTCGAATCATCCTTTTTTCTCATAAGGGAAAAACGCCGACCACGGCGTTTTCGACAACTCCACCAGCAGTTCCGCCAGACCTTCGGCGTTAAGTCTCACAAACTTCT
>CAZTKW010000384.1:3287-4153 GCA_964614315.1 uncultured Pirellulales bacterium | reverse complement strand
TCCCCAGAGCAGGCGGTGCATACAATTTCGCGCGTCTTGCTTTCGGCCGGCTAAGCAGTTTCCTGGCCGGATGGATGGAATGGTCCGCCTCCAGCATCGCCGGCTGTTTATATGCTGTTACCTTCGCTATCTACACAATAATGTATCTTAAAGGCCTCGGCCTTATCGAATGGCTTCCGTTCTCAATCAGAACGACTGAGAAGCTTCTTGCAATGTTCATAGCGATATTTTTCATATATATCAATTATCGCGGAGCCAGCGAAACCGGTAAGGCCGGCGCCTTTTTCACGTTCGGCCAAACTTTGTTTCTGCTCTTCATCGGTATACTTGGCATCATAACAGTTTTCAGAGACCCGAGCCGGCTGCAAAACTTCACGCCTTATCTTCCCCTCGGCTGGGGCAAACTCCTGATAACGATGGGATTTACGTATGTTGCCTTTGAAGGTTTTGAGGTCATAGCGCAGACAGGCGACGAAGCCATCGACCCAAAAAAGAATCTGCCAAAAGCCATGCTGTATTCGGTGCTCATTGTAACTTTCACCTATATTCTGACATCGTTCGCAACGGTAGTGGCCGTGAAAGCAGGCTCTGAGGGAATTGACCAGGCCCCCTGGCAGTGGATTGGTCAATACCGGGAAAGGGGCTTTGGTATGGCCGTCGGCCGACTGATGCCTTTGGCGCCTCTGCTGCTGACGTTTGCAGTCATATTTGCCTCAACCTCAGCTCTTAACGCAACGATATATTCAGCAACCAGGGCTTCTTATGCACTCGGGCGCGATAGAATGTTGCCTGCTTTTTTTGCCAAAATTTCACAGAAACGAAAAACGCCGTACATTGCCCTTATCGGCACATCGGTTATAGTTATC
>CAZTKW010000384.1:0-3277 GCA_964614315.1 uncultured Pirellulales bacterium | reverse complement strand
CATTGTCGCAACGTGCCTTCCGACGATGGATGTTGCCTCCAGCGCCAGCATAATGTTTCTATTTCTGTTTTTTATAGTAAACCTTTGTGCAATAAAAATCCGGCGGAGTATGGCTGACGAACTAAGTTACGGCTTTTTAATGCCGCTTTTTCCGCTGTTTCCAATCCTGGCGATTCTGTGCCAGATTACCCTGGCTGTCTGGCTTATACATATGAGCCTGGTCGCCTGGATAGTAGCTCCGGTGTGGATAATAACTGGTTTTATTATCTTCCAGGCATATTCCAAATCTCACACCATAACAACTGAAGACGAAATTATTGTTCTTGAAGAAGAGAAACTCGCCGAATCAGACCGCTACCGTATTATGGTCTCAGTAGCAAATCCGGAAAATGCTATCGAACTGGTCCGTAACGCTTATCGTCTATGTCGTGCAAAAGAAGCCCAGGTCGAACTTATCCATATGGTATCGGTTCCCGATACGGTCATGCTTTCCGATGCTAAAAAGTATATGGAGCCCGGCAAGGAGGCTCTGGTAGAGGCGATGTTGTATCTGTCGATACATTTTCCACTTAGCACTACAATTCGATATTGCCGCAACATCGCACGGGGTATCGTCTCAGCGATTCGGGAGAGGAAAATAAAGATGCTCGTTTTAGGCTGGCACGGCAAAGGCTCAAAGGGTTTCAGTCTTGGCTCAAAAATAGACCCAATAATTGAACAGGCCCCGTGCAATGTCGTTGTAATGAAAGACTGCGGCGGCAATGACGAATTTACCAATGTTCTCGTCCCTGTCGGCGGCGGTCCAAATGCGGCCTTTGCTGTCGAGATAGCCGCCATAATCGCCAACCCCCAAAACCGTAAAATTACCGCCCTTACAGTCGATACGGGAAAACGAGCTTTCGACATAGAACATTTTCTCGATTCGCAATGCGAGCGTCTGAATCTGCCACGAGAGATTTTCGAGACCAAAAACTTAAAGGGGCGAAGTGCAGTCTCAGCAATCCTAAAGGAATCAAAAAACCATGACTTAGTTGTGATAGGAGCAACTAATAAGTCAATAATTTACCGCCTCGGCCGTAGGTCTTTGCCGGAAAAAATCGCCACCAGATGTGGAAAGCCGGTGGTAATGGTGAAGACCGGTGTAGGTATAAGCTCCTGGCTAAAGCGCTGGTTTTAGAGTTTTATTGGTGTCTGCTGTTCGATTACCGGGAAAATATGTTATAAATAATCAATCAATAATCATTCTTTCGGTTTGAAAAGTCCCTTAATTCCTTCGGAAATATCCTTGCCTAAGTCTTTTCCCTCATCCAGAATTTTATCTCCCTCTTTCAATAAAGTTTTCGACATTTCTCCAAGCTGTGTGAGCTGGTCATTCAAAGGACCGATGATGTTATCAGGCAGCAGGCCGGTACCTTTTTCGGCTATTCCCTTGGCGATAGCCATTAAGATTTTGCCTGACAGATCAGCGATATCCATTTTATTGTCACCGCCTAAATCAGTCATTTTGATAGGGGCAAGCGTTAATGTCACAGTATCCGCTTTTCCTGGAACAGGCAGCAGTTTCGCGTTAACCGTTACATTGGAAATTTCAAGATTATCTATATGCAGTTTTTTCCCGGATGGTTCTGCCTGCTGTTCGTCTTTTTCTTCTCCTTTGCCGGATATTGTTTTTAATATGTCCTGGATGTTGTTGGTAATCCCTTTTTGTTCAAGAGTTACATTTACACCGTCGAGTTTAATTTCTTCTATGTTAACTACATCACTTAAAAGTGATTTTATACCAACATCGATTCGAGCGTCTGTCATTTCAAGTAACTTATCATGCTGATAATCAGGCGGATTATCAATCGAAAGATTTTGAAGTCCGAGTTTTCCACGGAGTATCGAAAGGTCAACATCCGCCACAGTTACCGCGACGCCCAAGGCGTCACTTCCTGCAATTTCAATACCGGTTTTTAAGGCACGGTCTCCAAAAAGGCTGATTGCTATCACAACTATGAGAACTAAAATCAGAATTACAGACAAAACAATGATTGAAATCTTTTGCAACTTTTTCATTTCCCTGCCCTTTCGAATATTCTGTGAAGAATTTTTCGTCTCAAACTCCACAGGAGTCGGCAAATATTCATTTATTCTTCCCGCCTATTGAACGCACAACAATACCGTATCAAAGCCTTAGTCTGCTTATAATATTCCGGCAATAAACCACAAAACCAATTATCAAATAAGTAATACTGTCGGCTTTGGCTTTACAGGCCGGACAAATCACCACCTTTTTCTTTTAGTTTCTGGTAGTAAATCTGGAATCGTTCGTTAAGCGCCGAAACCGATTTAGTCAGGTTTTCAACCTCGGCCTTTAGCTCTTTTGCCTCGTTACCGAGCATTTCGGCAACTGGAATATTCTTGAGTTCACCAGTCACTTTTTCAATCTCTTCTTTTTTAGCCGAGATAGCATCCTTGTACTCCATTGCCATCGACTTGAGCTTGGCAACACTCATTTTCTCCGCTTCAGCCTCCACTTCACTAAGAGGTTTGTTTTCGTCGGCCTTTTTGCTGCAACCGGCAAAAAACAGCATAACTGCCAACAGCACAAATAAAACATTCGCATATTCTTTTTTCCTCATTGTCCCGTTCCTTAAATAATGTTTCAGTTACTGTTCCAGTTGTTCTTCTGCATCTACTTCCTTTTCAATTCTTTCCAGTTCTGCATCCATATTTGACGAGTCAATTTCCTGCTCGGCCTCAGCTTCATACTCAGCCGTTGTCTTAACCTGCTCCGCCTCCGTATCGGAAGATTTCTTCTTACAGCCTGTAGTCACCAAACAACTGAGCACAACGATAACAAATATGATATACAATTTTCGCCACATTTTAAGCTCCCTTAATAAATAGTTTTTTTAATTCCTGTTGACAGATACAATCCAGACTCCTGCTTCTCTTTTTTTAGTCTTACTCGTCAGTCGTTTTTTTGGCATCACCCTTCACTTGCTCTTTAACTTTTTCCGCCTCAGCTTTTTCAGGCTTCATACTTTCACCGCCAGCCTGACCGGCAGAATTTTTACCAGCCTGTTCGGTAATTTGCCTGCGAATCCTTTCTCTTCTGGTCTGCATACTCTTCTGTTTGCGAGCATAACGCTGCTGCTCTTTTTGTAAAAGCCCGTTGACTCGTTCGCTTGCTTTTTCATCATTGGACTGGCCGGCTAAATCCCTGATTCTGTTAAGTCTTGCAACTCGCTTTTTGTGTTTGGCTTCTTCGTGTGTTAACTGCCTCTCAATT
>CAZTKW010000383.1:0-4159 GCA_964614315.1 uncultured Pirellulales bacterium | reverse complement strand
GCCGGTATTATGCTTTTTGGATGCCCCCAGGACCCCAAAGAAGACTGCGAATATAATATATTCCAGGGAAATACCGTGGATGCCGGTTTCAATGTGCGTAATTGCTACGGTATGAAGGCCGGTGCTCTAAACAATAACATATGGCGGTACAACGTTGCCAAGAATGCCAGCGTAGGCTATCACGGAATGGGTTCCACTTCAGAAACAGTCCCCTCCGAGGACAACATCTATTATCAGAATATTGCCGTAAATTGTAGTAGTGCTTTTGACCTCGGTTATGTGTGCTATCGATTCCTCATTTACAACAATACTGCCGTTGATTGCAGTGCTTTTTTAAGTGCTTACAGAAGCAACAGCATAGATACAGAGATGTGGAATAACATTCTGAAGGGAACCAATGGTACGGTTATTCCCTGGTCAGGCTATCCCGACGCACTGCCTTTCACCAGCCTGATAGAGTATTCAAATTATAACTGCTTTTACAACTTCAGTAAGTTTGCCTACCGCGAAAAAAGCCCCTCACTTAATTACTATACCCTCGGTGACTGGCAGAGCGCGACCGGCTACGATGGTGATTCCATTACCAGCGACCCCGATTTGGTCGGCGGCGGTGATTACCACATCGATACCGGTTCGCCCTGTATAAATGCCGGTGTGGATTTGCAGGATTATGATGATGACGAAAATACTACCGAATCGATTAATATGGGCGCATATATTACCGGCAGTGAGACGATTGGCCATGACTGGGGGACGTCACCGCCCAGTAAGGCAACAAGTCCAAGCCCGGGCAATAGTGCTACAGATGTCAGCACTACTGCCGATTTGAGTTGGACAGCCGGTAACGGTTCGACTTCAAGTGATGTATACTTCGGCACAGATTCGACTCCGGATTCAGGCGAATTCCAGGGCAACCAGACAGCGACTACATTCGACCCCGGTACAATGAGCAATAGTACGACCTACTACTGGAGAATCGATGAGATCAACTCCAATGGTACAACTACCGGTGACGTCTGGAGTTTTACAACCGAACCCGGGGCATCGCCGCCCGGACAGGCGAGCAGTCCCAGCCCGGCTAATAGCGCTACAGATGTAAGTATTACTGCCGACCTTAGCTGGACGGCAGGTTCCGGTGCGACAAGTCGAGATGTTTACTTCGGAACTTCCAGTCCCGGTACCTTCCAGGGCAACCAGACCGCAACAACATTTGACCCGGGTACAATGTCTAATGATACAACCTATTACTGGCGTATCGACGAAATAAATGCCGCCGGTACAACTACAGGTACCGTCTGGAGCTTTACTACAATAGTTGCAGCGCCAGGACAGGCTTCCAATCCGAGTCCGGCTAATAACGAAACAAATGTAAGTGTCATTGCCGATTTAAGTTGGACGGCTGGCTCCGGTGCTACAAGTCACGATGTTTACTTCGGAACTTCCAGCCCCGGCTCTTCACAGGGCAATCAAACAGCTACTACATTCGACACCGGAACAATGAGTAACGATACCACTTATTACTGGCGTATCGATGAGGTCAATACAGGCGGCACAACGACAGGAACTGTCTGGAGCTTTACCACAATAGTTGCAGCGCCAGGTGCGGCAAGTAGTCCCAGCCCATCAAATAGCGATACAGACGTAAGCATTACGGCAGACCTTAGCTGGACGGCAGGCTCTGGTGCTACAAGTCACGATGTATACTTCGGTACCAGCAGCCCCGGCAGCTTCCAGGGCAACCAGACGGCAACTACATTCGATGCCGGTACGATGGATTATGACACCGTTTACTACTGGCGTATCGATGCGGTCAATGCGGCTGCCACTACTACCGGCACGGTCTGGAGTTTTACAACAGTTGAATCTGGGGGTCAGGTTATCGCAGAGTTCGGTGATGCAACTAATACCGACTACCCCGGTACCATAGAAGACACCTATACGAATGTAGGTAGTGGTGGCGACGATAACTGGTCAACTGATGATACATTGAACACCTACACCTGGCCGGCAAATACCATCGCCAATACGACTATCATCAAATGGGACCTCACTGACATCCCAACCGATGCAAATGTTACCGAAGCAACCTTGTATCTATATCAGGTCGAAACAGGAGGTGATACCTCCTATGATATCGGTGTACATAAAATTACAGGTGTCGACCCGAATATTTCCACCTGCACCTGGAATACTTATGATGGAACTAACAGTTGGACAGGCGGTTCTGACGGCGGCCAAAGCGACATCGCTACAGCCGAAGATACTAAGTCTGTCAATAGTACCAACAATGTATACAAAACCTGGACGGTTACAAACATGGTACAGGCTTGGGTATCCACACCTTCGAGTAACTATGGCATGCTGGTAAACTCCGACGCCGTGGCAAGCGTCGATAGTTATCGATTCTTCGCCTCAACCGAAGACACTAACACCGCTATCAGACCCAAGCTGATTGTAACATATTACACCGGTGCAGCCCCTCCTGGCCAAGCCACTAATCCAAGCCCAGCTGATAGTGCTACTGATGTAAGCATCACAGCCGATTTGAGCTGGACGGCTGGCAGCGGTTCTACTTCAAGCGATGTGTACTTCGGCACATCAAGCCCCGGCACATTCCAGGGCAACCAGACCGCCACGACTTTCGACCCGGGCACAATGTCAAACGATACGACCTACTACTGGCGGATTGACGAGGTAAATGCCACCGGTACGACAACCGGTAATGTCTGGAGCTTTACAACAATAGTCGCAGCCCCAGGTACGGCCAGTAGTCCCAGCCCATCAAATAGTGCTACGGGTGTAAGTACTACTGCCGACCTTAGCTGGACAGCAGGTTCGGGGGCTACAAGTCACGATGTATATTTTGGTACCAGCAGTCCGGGTAGTTTCCAGGGCAATCAGACAGCAACGACATTCGACACGGGAACAATGAGTAACAATACTAACTATTACTGGCGTATCGATGAAGTCAATGCCGCAGGTACGACGACAGGAACTGTCTGGAACTTTACGACCATTGTTGCAGCCCCAGGTGCGGCTAATAGTCCAAGCCCGGCTAATACTGCTACAGGCGTAAATATTACAGCAGACCTTAGCTGGACAGCTGGCTCCGGTGCAACTTCACACGACGTTTACTTCGGCACTTCAAGCCCGGGCAGTTACCAGGGCAATCAGGCTGCTACTACTTTCGACACCGGAACAATGTCTAATAATACCACCTATTACTGGCGGATTGATGAAGTCAATGCCGCAGGTACGACGACAGGAACAGTTTGGAGCTTTACGACCATTGTTGCAGCCCCAGGCCAGGCTACTAATCCAACCCCGGCTAATAACGCTACAGACGTTAGTATTACCGCCGACCTCAGCTGGACAGCCGGTTCGGGTGCGACGAGCCACGATGTATATTTCGGCATAACCAGTCCCGGCACGTCCCAGGGCAATCAGACAGCTACCACGTTCGATACCGGTACTATGAGTAACAATACTACTTATTACTGGCGTATCGATGAAGTCAATGCCGCAGGTACAACTACAGGAAGTGTCTGGAACTTTACCACTGAGCAGCAGGTTACGCCGGATGCTAATCTTGTCGGATGGTGGCGATTTGAAAACAATGCCGATGACAGCGCAGGCACTAATGATGGTACGATTTATGGTGCTGTCAGCGCAACCGGTAAGATAGGTCTGGCTCTCAGCTTTGACGAGGTTAATGATTACGTTACTGTTCCGGACTTCGATTATACTAATTCCTCTCATGAGTTTAGCCTCAGTTTCTGGTTTAAAATATCCGACGTTAACGGAAGTTATTACCAGTATATGTATAGTCATGGCACTGTCACCGCGGACAACAGCCTCGCTGTATATTTCTCAGAGGCCGATGAAGGTACCGGCGGAGAAGAGCTAAGGACATGGATTACCCTTGGGGACAGTACCGACTGGTATTCCGTCTCGGAACCGGATTATGTTGACGGCCAGTGGCACCTTTACACTATAACGGTTTCCTCTGTTGATGGAGCAAAAATATATGTCGATGCAAATTCAATTCTAAGCAACTCCAGCATCAAGGGCGCTTCTATGAATCCGACATCGAGTATTTATATCGGTGCTCGAAACGACCTCAATACAGATAGGTACTATGGTAACTCCAGTACTGATG
>CAZTKW010000382.1:0-4167 GCA_964614315.1 uncultured Pirellulales bacterium | reverse complement strand
TGAGTGCTTTGAAGAGACTTGCGTGTAACAAAAGGGGGGCGGACTCGATTTTTCCATTTCCCAGAAATCCTCAATTCGTCGCGGGATAGCTAACGTTGACTTGCCCGGTTCTGGAAAGATGATTTCTATAAATAGCAGAATTGGCTTGTAGTCAAAATCCAAGAAAGCAGAATCCTGGATAGGCATGTGCGACAATCCCAAAATGGCATTTCATACTTTCATACTGTTTTTACACTTCGTTTGCCCGATTTGCGATTTGGCGTGGTCTGCAGACGGGATTGTATATACAGGGACAACCTCGCAGGATGGTAATTGAACTGCATGCTGAAATGGGTTCCCATTTCAAATGAGCAGCAAATCAGTCACCTAATAAAATATATCTTTTATTAGGTTATCTTGTAACAGCCTGTATTTATTTGCGTATGCAAAAACGAGGTTGATCTTGCCGCAGCATAACATATATTTATGTCATTATTACGATAAAATATTAGGTAAATGGCCATGCAACAGACAAAATCAGGAAGACCGACGGGAAGTGGTGGAAAGGCAGAGGAACTGACGGCTCAGGAGATCCGTCGCATCGATAAATGTCTGATCGGGACCCGGCATGAGTTTCGAAATCGGTGTCTCCTCTATCTGGGGCTTGGCAGCGGGATGCGGATCTCGGAGATGGTCGCGCTGAAAGTGAAGGACGTGGCCCCACACGGGGAAGTGTTGAACCGTGTTGTGCTGGAAAAGCATGCCACTAAAAGCGGCCGATCCAGAACGGTGGCGCTGAGCAGCCAAGCTGTCGGCCATCTCAAAAAGTACTTGGCAACCGTGCATCCGAGATCTGTCGATACCCCTCTGTTTCCTAGTCAGAAGCATCCGGATAGACCGATGAACAGCACGTGGGCTATCCAGATGCTTCATGACATGTTTCGAGAAGCCGGCGTGGCCAACGCATCATCCCACTCTCTTCGGCGGACGCATGCCAACACGTTACGGCGGAACGGGGCCGATCTCATGATCATTAAGGAACAACTTGGTCATGCCAGCCTCGCGGTTACACAGCGATATTTTGAAACCGACCCGATGGAGGTCCAGGCCGCAGTTGATACGTTGAAGTTTTAAGATTCCACGAGAAAGCACCTTCGCAGATGCGACACTTTCTTTTCTGTTCTCCTCGAACATTCAAGTATCCGGCTTTCGTTTCGGCCTCTTTCGGGGACGAAAGAGTCTGTTACAAGAGCGTCTCTTTGATGACGGTGAAGAATGTGTCAGGTCCACGAATGCAAAATGCGGCGATTCTTATCTTGCGTAAAATTTGAATGATAGTAACCTTTTTTGCATCATGAATGGATTAGCTATCAAGAAAGCATTGGCTGTTTTTCTGCAAACTGGAACGTCTTGTGATTTTTGGATGTCGGGGCAATGGGAATCGAAACTGCGCGAGCCCAACTATCCCGGGATGGTTCGAGAAAAAGCTTCTCTATACGAAAAAACGAAACTTCCCGATCAGCTGAGACCAGCACAAAGAGCGCGCCACTACAGTCCCCAAACGGGGGAGGCGTATGCTTTGGGGGTAAAGAGGTACATTTTTTTCCTTGACGTTCGCCATCCTTCGGAAATGGCGCCACATAGACGAGTCACTGGTCCCAAAAGCAGTGAAACGAGCGGTCTCAGTTTTCGTTCTGACAAAACTAATAGGGGGTTACAGGACCGCTTGCTCGACTATCCATCTTCTTTGCTCAGGCCTACCCGCCTCGCTCGACTCCTACAAACGCCTATTAGTTATCCGGATAAAAGTGCAAGAATCCATTTTTGTCCGGACCCAGATAAACACTACTGGCGGGGGCAACATTAGGCGTCGATTGGAGGACACATGCTGGTATTCATCAGTTGGTCGGGCGAGAGAAGCCGATACGTCGCAGAGCAACTTCGCACGTGGCTGAAGGACGTTATACAGACAATCGAGCCCTGGGTTTCATCCGAAGACATACGCCAGGGCTCAAGATGGAATGTTGATGTCGCACGCAAGCTAGAGGAAGCCAGCTTCGGCATTCTCTGTCTGACTCGTGATAATCTTGACCAGCCATGGTTGGTGTTCGAGGCAGGCGCACTGGCAAAAACACTCGATCAGAGTCACGTCTGTCCCTACCTAATTGATCTGAAACCTACAGAGCTCAAAGGCCCGTTGGTTCAGTTCCAAGGCACGATGGCTACCGAAAGTGGTACGCGCAAGCTTGTACATTCCATCAACAAGGCACTCGGAAATGAAGCCATGCGTGAAGATAAGGTCGATAGAGCATGCCGCAAGTGGTGGCCAGATCTTGAACAGGCTCTTGAGAACGTACCACAACCACGGACAACCCTTCCTGATCCTCGGTCAGAGAGGGAGTTGATGGAGGAGTTACTTGACCGAGTGAGAAGGATCGACGCACGTGGCGAGGACGGCACCGAAAGTTTCGGAGATACCCTCGCGTTTTCCCGGCTTCCTACCGACCTTTTTGAGGGGGGGGATGTTACACGCCTGTTGGGAAAGCTCGATGAACTTGGGCAGGACGACGACGACAACGCCGCTCTCTGGTCAAAATCACACCTTGAATTCGACGGCGACGAGTTGGATGGTCTCTGGGCCACGCGATGGGGTGGGGGAACAGCCTTCGGTGAGTGGGCGCCAGGTGTCGCCCGCGTGCAGGTTTACGGCGCCCACTTCTACGCACTCATGCACGATGGTCGTGCCGACTGTCTCATTGCAGCCAAGAGAATTGGGCGAAACCAACTCGCCGGTCGCTATGTCAATCTTGCGCTCCTCAGCGAAGTGATCCCATGGGTTGGTGTCATAGTCAATCAGAACCGTATCGATGGCTTCTGGAAGCAGGGCCGATGGGACTTGCGGCGGGGAGAAAAATGAGAGTTCCACTGGACCAGGCTAACGTGGCCATGCAAATGGACGGGAATTCCGCTGCGCTGCGCTCCATTCCCGCCGGTGATGACCAAGTCAGCCAAGAAAAAAAAATCTAAGATGCTTTATCTATTCAATTCCGGGTACCGAACGATCTACGTTCGAAATGTCTTGAACACCCTCTTCATTCCTCGTGGGGGAACCAACGAGTATAGGTATCGGTATCGATCCTCAAGAGGATCGACGGATGCTATTAACATAAGCACCGCAAGTCTCGATGCCCTAAGAGGACTCCCTTTAAACAGCCAGACAGTCATCATTTTCGTGGATCGATTCTCAGCTGACGGATACACTTATCATCCTTTGCGAAAGGCTAAGCTCGTACACACCCGTGAGGAGAGCGAGTATCTTTTTTTTGGAGTTCAGTTGGATGATTACATCTATCCTTACGACGTCGGCAAATTCAATGAACTTTTCCGTTCATATATGCATCCAAAGGGAGTCGTTCAGCTTACTGATGGTGACCCATTCAACTCAAACGACGGTTGGTATGCCGTTATCGAAGACAATCTTTTTTCACAACATCACGATTTTGTTGTTGGAGATGATGCGTGGATAAAAGGCGTGGAGAATTTACAGAACTGCCCTACTTTTCAAGAGAATCCTCCTTCTCGCTCAGGCGAGCAGTCCAGCTCACCCCGAAAACCTAATGACTTCATTTTTATGAGGTGCAAATTCAATGATCACGAAGGGAATCGCCTGTTACCAAAACTCCGTAAAAGAGGGGCTGTTTTTGAGTTGGTTAAAAATCAGAATTACGAGTTAAACCTCACATACCGCTATACAAGGCAAATATTGGAAACTGAAAGTAGGGCCATATTTACACCAGAGGTGGGAGAGAATTTGAGAAAACTGACTGCTCCAGAATTCAACATCGACGCTTGTACGAATAGTTTTTCATTCCATTTCACAACGAAACGGTATCTTGAGGAGTATCTCGATTCGATTAGTTTTCAGTTTAGGGCTACGGACGATAATAGAGAGGCCGTTGGAGCCGACTCAACTTTAGCAGTTGGAATCCGCGAATCGGGGGCGTTCTGGGTGCAAATTGCCATCGCGCTATTTCTATTTTCAGCTTTGGGCGTCTACCTTGGAACGGATCTTTCAAAAGTGACACCTTTGACTCTATCTTCAGTTTTCGACGCACTTTGGGTTAAAGGCCTAGCAGGTTTAGGCCAGGCAGTAGTTCTGTTCTGGCTTTTCCGTCTTGTCGGTAAGAA
>CAZTKW010000381.1:0-4172 GCA_964614315.1 uncultured Pirellulales bacterium | reverse complement strand
TGTGGGGGGTGCGGTGGGGCTGGGGGGGCGGCGCGCTCACTTGTTGTAGGCCGATAGAGGGAGACTGCAATTTCTTGCAGGCGGAGCGGGGCTGGGGTAGGATTCGAAAAAGAAAGAGGAGAAACAAATGGAAAGTCAGAAAAATCTAAGTAAATGCATTGGGGTGGCTGGAGAATTATGGGTTGCTGCGACTCTCTTGTTTCAAGGAGCAGAACAGGGATACAGGGTCTCCACTGTTGACATAGATGACGCTGGTACTGACTTGTTCATGTTCAAGGCAAACAAGAATTCCGTTGAATCAATTCATGAAATACAAGTCAAGACAGCAAGAACCACGCAGGAAAACAACTATGCATATTTTGGGATGCAACGGCCGCTTCTGAAAGGCATGAGTAACCAAAGAAGGATATACATTTTCATCTATGCACCAAGAGATGTAAAGTATTGTTGGGTTTTGACTGAAAAGGAAATCTCAGAAGACTACAAAATAAAACCAAGCGTTCACAACATTAGTTTCTCAACCCTGAAGAGCACGAAAGAGAAGGGTACAAAATACCGATGTGAACCAGACAGACTATTTGACACTGTTGTTGCCAAAGTACGGACGCTCCAATGAGAAAGGGGCCACCGGTCCAATATCCGCGAGTGTCTTTGAAATGCCGGAAAGTGCACATTGGGCAATTTTCTTAGGGTCCGGAATTCGCGCTTCGGCGAAATCACATGGCGCTGAACGGACCCTTAAACGACATTGGACCCACCCAGATGGTCTGGGTATATGGGAGGAGGTATTGTTCATGAAAGTGAATAGTCTTTTGGACTGTGTCGCCGAAACTGCAGCCGTGGCTCTGGCGCAGCTTTGGCCTGCGTTTGGAAACAACGCCGCAACTGAATCCAACATACGGTCGGCGCTGACGATAGTAACAGCAGCCATGGGGTTTACATGCTACAGTGAGTTTCCGATTCGATACTCGGGAGGTTCGATTCATCTGGACTATGCAGCGATTCGTATGATGCCATTTCCACCCGTTGACGTTGTTGTCGAGACGAAGACGGACGGAGCGGACGACAAGAAGATCCAGGAGTGGATCGCTGACTACGTTAGGATACAGGGCCTTGATCTGTCGCTGGCGGAGCACAAGTACATATCCTTGGAGAACTCGGAAAAGCTGCGGCTTTCTTTGTTCTGGACTGACAATCCAGACAAGCAACGGAGAATCCATGAAGCTTTCAAACCGCAACCTGAAGGCCTAGTTTCGGTTTCTTCAGCATTTGGGGTGAGCCTTCCGCCCAGCAATGCTGTTCTATGCACTACAGACGTCGGTTGGGGTCTCCGTCTGTTCATGTTGTCGAACAGATTGGAGTTCGGCCGGTCTGATATTGGATAACGCCGGCCCGACTTAGCCTAAACTCGGGCTTCCCGGTTCGGCGAGCCTGCGGCTCGCCTCGGCCCAAACCGCGTCACCCTGAAAGACTCGATCTTCGGGGCCTTGGCCCTGCAGACCATCGGCAAGCACTACCATAGCGGCCGGATCGATTTCGAGGTCTCATCCGTCCCCGCCCGCTTCACAGCCGGGCGCTCCTGGCTGTGATGGAGCACGCCTTCTCGGCACAACAGAGGTTATCTTGGGCTTCCTCTTCTCCGCCGCCCTGGCGCCGCCATCCCGGGACGTCCCTGTCCTGGGCTGAGGGGCTATCCACGAAGCCCGTGCAGTGTGGAGGATAGCCCCGGCAGTACATGGGCTTCCCACGGAGCCCTGGCCGGGATAGGGAGGGCCCGGACCGACCGCAGGTTTGTTGGGGGCAGCCTGTTTGTTGCAGGCGGGGCGAAGGTGAGGTAGGATTCAGGAAGAACGGAAGGGGGACAGTGGACTATCCGCTAAAATCGCTGGAAGCGTTCGAGGATCAGGAATTCACGCTTCGGCGAGGCGAAAAGATGTATGCTTTGGGGTGTGAGTGAGATTCACACCAGCTTCGGAGGGCCTAGCATGAACAGAATCCGAACTGTACTATCGGCATTGGTTTGTTCTCTGCTATTAACTTCTTGTTTGTCACTGGTACGGACTCCATCAATTGAGACCGTGAGCAGTGGTGATTCACTCCTGATTTCTGCTAGAACTTTTTACGTTGTAATGACTGAACAAGGCTCATATAAAGATACCCAAAGCGAATTGATGGAAAGAAATCTACAAAACAGAGCCCGTTTGTATTTTGAAAAACGGGGCCTCACTTATGAGGAAACAACACCGCCCGATATTGTCGTTTTCGTTATGATAGGCTTGGGTAAAAATCCCTACGGGTACTATTTCCCACGAGTAGATATGCAGGTCGCTAAGCTCGATGCAGACAAGCAACCTACTTTGCCCATTTGGTCTGGCTACGCCCAGTTGAGGGTGTCAGATAGGACAGTTATGGAATACTATCCGGAACTGATGGACTCGTTGTTGGAACGATACCCGAATTAATCAACATTCTTCCCGTGCAAAAGCCGCCTGACTTCGAAGACCACATGTGGGAGGGTAACCGATGAGTGTCAAGAACGAGTACCTCTCATTCAGAGAAGCCAATGCGCTTAAGACCCATGTCTTTGAGGATCGCGTGTGTCTGCAAAGATTCTTGAAAGACAGACTCAACGATATCTGGGACGCAAAGCCAACCTTCTCAAACGGGGGCCTTCTGTCTAACTACATGACGCGATTCGCTCTTGGTTTCGCCTATTACGACTGCAGACCTAGCTCGTTCTGTAAATCGCGCTGCTATGGTCTTCCCTTAAGTGGGCTCCACGACTTCTACATGCTCAGGCTCGGTGTGATAACATCCGAATCATTAAAGACCGGAGACGAGCGGTACTTACAGCCATTGAAAGCTCAACTTAAAACCCTGGACCTACGGTGCCTTAAAATCGGGCATTGGGGAGATGCTGTATCTGAGCAGGTCCCACACATCGCCCAATTGGTCAGGGAGTTTCCTTCGATCGCATTCTGGTGGTACACGAGGAAGAGGGAGGTAGCGATTTCTGCCAACGAGCTGGGACTACTCAACCTACGGACCTATCTAAGTCTAGACCCCGCAACCGAATTCCCAAATTACCAGGACTACCCTTTCGGGTTGACTTACCTCTTCGGAGACGGCCTACGCCATGGCGATCATGATGCGATACTACGAGATAGACGACTGGTGGCCGTTTTCCCGCTGAAGAAGCGTTCAACCATAGAAGATCCGGCATTCACTGGGGTCGCCGATCATCCAAGGGTCTGCATTGAGAAGAGATGGGCTGCACAATCCGGTAAGAAGGGTTCGTTTCTTTGTCTCTCTTGTTCTGGTCGCTGCAACTATTTGTAAAAGAGAAAAACGCACAAGGGGTAGTCATCTGTCGAAACTACCGGAACCGCACATTGGCCGATTTTGTGAGGGTCCGAAATTCGCGCTTCGGCGATTTTGCAGATGGCATAACGTAACAATAGGCGATATGACCTGTTCGACTCTGTTTGATCTTCCCGAACAGAACAGAGAGGGAGAGAGGGAACGGAAGACCCCACCTCCCAGCCCTGATCGAGGGGTCTATCCCGCTTCCCGGGCTGGCACTCCTGCGAAGCAAATCCTACCTTGCCCAGCTCAACACCGTGCGCCTGATCCTGGCCAGGGCCTGAACGGGAGTGCGCGAAAAACGCTTTGTGAAGCATCAGCAACAAACAGGACGTTATTGGTCATGAAAGACTATGCAGAGTTCATTCACTCTTCACGATCTACCACGCACAGAGCGCCCCAGAGAAAGGTTCGAGTTGTACGGCCCGGAAGCCCTTTCGACATACGAACTGCTGGCGATAATTCTTGGCAATGGAATTAAGGGAGAATCTGTGCTTCTTGTGGCTCAAAAGATACTCAAGGCTTTTGCCAACCTAAAAGGCCTTTCTGAGGCTTCTATCGAAGAGTTATCCGAGATCAAAGGAATTGGCCTGGCACGGGCTGTTCAAATCAAGGCGATATTTGAACTGGGTAAAAGGATTGAGCAGGATCACCATGAAAAGATTATTGCCTCTTGCGCCGCTGATGTAGCAAAGATAGTGGGGCCCAGGCTCAATTACAAGCAGAAGGAGCTCTTCCTGCTCCTATCCCTCGATACTAGAAACACGATCAAAAAAATCAGCACGATCACGGTCGGTATTCTGGATTCA
>CAZTKW010000380.1:0-4184 GCA_964614315.1 uncultured Pirellulales bacterium | reverse complement strand
ATTTGTATCAGGTCGATAGTAGCGGAGATAGTTCTTACGATATTGGTGTACATAAAATAACCGGTGTCGATCCGAATATCACTGCCTGCACATGGCAGACTTATGACGGCACAAATAGCTGGACAGGTGGTTCTGACGGCGGCCAAAGCGACATCGCTGCTGCCGAAGATACTAAAGGCGTAAATCTCACCGATGATGAATATAAGACCTGGGATGTTACAGATATGGTTGCCGATTGGGTAGCCAATCCGTCGAGCAACTATGGAATGCTGGTAAATTCTGATGATGACGCAAGTGTGGATAGTTACCGGTTTTTCGCATCAACCGATGCTAATGATTCTTCTACTCGGCCGAAACTCATTGTAACATACTCTGATTAACCGGGTAAACTACTGAAACAATGGGTGGCAACTGAAGTCTTTTCAAGCGTGGCGGCCGTCAAAGCCGCCACACTTTTTTGGTATGCGGTTGTTGTCAAGGCTTCGCACCGATGGCTGCTACTGCCCCCAAAAAAACCACACCCTTCTCTTCCATCATTCTACTTTTCAAAGAACAATTATCCCTTATCATCGTGCTGGACAGTTTGAACCAAGCGCAGTATGGTATTCTTCATATATTCTGGCAGGTCCAAGTCTATGCTGTTTGCAGTGCGGGAATTTTGTTTGCTAATGAGGGAACCTTTCGAGATCTCCAAAGCCAAATAGTGATTACCAGAATCGGTGTCAAAAAAGTGTCAATCGCTACCAGTAAACCACTTTAGTTTCTACTTGTCGTTAACTTGTGAACTACTTGTAAACCCCATTTTTGACTCAGAAATGCGTTTATGGGCATTTTCTTCTATGAAGTGGTACAAGTGGTGATCTTGCCAACCGCAAGCCTTTTGGATTGTATCATGAAGTTCGTGGAAAGTTGAGTTGCTGCGTAGAAGAAAGCGCCGCCAGATTCTGGGGCTGATTTCTTTCAAAGAAACTTCAAATTCAAAGTATTTTGACATTATCTGCTATTCTTGAAGAATTGAATTGCTAATCTTCCCTGTTATTTCTTTTGTTGAATCAGCAACCACAACAGCGTTTGTATTTTTTGCCGCTGCCACAGGGACATGGGTCATTCCGTCCAACGCTTATACCAACAGATGGAAAAGGAATAATCTCTGGATTTTTTTCGAAGTCCTCATAGGCAATCCGTGAAGATGCATCCGACTCGAGACAGAGACGAATAATAGATGCTGACAAGTCAGCCTTTTATTCTGCAGGATAATCTTGATATTTTTCAGGACTTCCAACAAATCGCTGTGTCATTAAATCCTTAATTTTAATCAATGTATCCTCATCAACCGGTAGGGCAGCGCCGGAAGTCATTACAAAATCCTCAAATGGAATGAGCCTTGTTGCAATTACGAGGTCTTCTCCGACTGTTTGGCTAAATCCGATATCAACAAGTAAAAAACGGTTATCTGCCAGCATGTCATGTACTTGCACTCCAACCTCTCCCACAACATCTTCTACTTGGATGAGGGAGTAATATGATTCTGACATTGCTTTAAGCACGAGAAATTCATCGGAACCAGTAGTTGGTGGATATTTCATCATATAGCGGGACATAGTATTAATGCTGTCCTCGTAATAACCATAGATACAGTAATCCATCAGGACATCCGCTTCATGCTCTTCTTGGAAAACAAAGACATCGGATTTTGAAATCCCTAACTTTTTTGCACATTTCTTAAGGGTTTTTTTAGTCAGATAGTTGAGTAAAGTGCTTTGTAATTTTCGGTTAATCCTTCGAAATCGCTTGTAGCGATCCACAAGTTCGGCGTAATCTGTTTCTATAGAACTGTTATCCATCAAGTGCAATCTCCCTGTTTGGAATCGACATCACACGCTACGTTTTGCAGTAAATGCTGAACTGTCGCCGTCATGAATAAAAATCCTACCGTACAATTTTCCATCCTCATCAAGAGTAGCCCAACCTCGACCACAGGCTGAGTCCATCTCATCAGATCCATTCCATGACCATTCCGCCGATGGTTTTCCATTCCTCTCGGCCATACAATAGTCCATAAAGCCATGCACCAAACAGAATTGAAATCTGCCTCTGCCATTGGGACTGAACTCAATAAATGCCTGGACTTCCATGTTGAATGACTCGGGCTCCCACGCTTCCATCTCGGTAATATCCCAGCGACCGATTATTTGCAATTTGGGCTTGGATTCCATAATTTATTTCTCACACTTTACCTTTTTCAGTTTCTCGTTCATTTCAATTAGAAGTTATCGGTACTTCGGAAGTTTTGTTACTATAAACTTTTAAGCTACTTTGGTCAAGATTCCATATTGATTTCTTGTGCGATGTTTTTTTCAAGGCAATCATGGCAGGGCATTAAAATTCAAAACATTTATAAACTCCGCCCCATTTACCACTGTGTAATCATCACAACTGAGTATGTATTTAATGGCAAGCCGTCTTCAAAGACGTAAGGGCTCGCCAGAGGATTTTCGCACGTGAAAGCACCAGTGAAAACTGAGTCATCATGAAGCAGAACCTCGACGAGAAAAATGGATTGGCCACGGGCCAGCCCCGATTTTATTAGATATTTTTCTAAACTTTGTGTTCCCGACGAGAAACGTTTTTAGAACTCGCAATAGTTCTTGTCGGGTAATTCATAAATAATTGTAAAAACAGTCAAAAATCAGTTAATGCTTAAATGATTTTGGTACCATTGTATGAGAAGTTATGAGATTTTGGTGTTGTTGTTTTTGAAAGGATAGGTCGTGATTACTCCTGAGCCTTTACGCAATAATCCATTTCGATTTCGTAAAAGAAGATCATTGCACAGCAAACTTTATGGTGAAGATCGTTCGAGGCCAATAAGACCTATAGACAATGTGTCACATTATAGTGGAACACAGGGACGCGTTAGCCCGAAGAGTTATATGTCTGACTTTCCTGAAGGGTACATGCCTCATCCCGGATTTATGCAAATACCTCAAAGCGCTTACCAGCCTTATGATGAGCTACAGGACATGTCAATGTCAGACTTTGGCGGTACTGCTGATGAATTTCGCTTTGCTGCTATGAAGTTGGCTGGCATCAAGCATCCTGATGAAGGAGTTGAATATGACGATTGTCTGATGACCAGGGAGTTTCTTCAGGAGCAGTTGGAATCACTGGGACAAGAGTTTCCTCCGGATTTTGATACTAACGAGACAGCAAGCCATATTCTTGCCAATCATATTCAGGATGAAAATTTTGATATGGAGCAAAACCTGCTGGGAAACATGATAGAGATTCAGATGGCTGTTGAGCAGGCAAAAATTGAATCTTTGGCAGGAGTAAATACTGAACCATCTGATTTTGGTCTTGCGATTCCGCAGGATTTTTTTGAACAGCAAATATTTGAAACTGATTTTTATGAAGTGCAACATGCAGAATTTGACTATGGTGCTCAAATGGAAGCTGATTTTAGTGCACAAGAGGCTATGTTTGAGCAACCTGTTGAAGAGATGGGACCTATGGAAGATTTAGGTTTGCAATCTCTGGAAAATATTATAGAAGCCGAGCAGATGCAAGAAGCTGCTGAAGACATGGATGCAATGAAACCATATCCGGATCAATTTCAGCATGACAATGATATGATAGAACAAGAGATGTATGATGAGCAGATGTTGTATATGATGGATCCCTTTATGATGGGTGATCCTTTCGGACCTATGCCTTTTGGTTTTGGGCCAGGTGGCGGTCCATAACAAATAAACTGTTACGCACACTATTGTGAGAGCCTTTGGATGTTCCAAGGGCTCTTTTTTTTATGCGCACTATTTTAACCAGATGGCACGCTTACTGCTTGAAGCGTGCCATCGCTTTTTAATGGAGGTGAAATTATGCAAGAAACAATTTGTGCAAAAGTAAACCCGAGATTACTTACAAAAGCAGACAGGCTGTTTACAGGCACTGTCGAAGGCAGGATTATCGAAATCCTGCAGAATGCAAGAAGAGCCAATGCAACAGAGGTAAAAATTACAAACAAGGATGGATTTGTAACTGTTGAAGATAATGGCTCTGGTATTGAGGATTTCCAGAAACTTCTGGATTTAGGCGGAAGCGGCTGGGATGAAAGGTTGGAAGTTGGGGAAGATCCAGCAGGAGTTGGGCTTTTCAGTCTTGCTCCAAAAGAAGTAACGATT
>CAZTKW010000379.1:0-4188 GCA_964614315.1 uncultured Pirellulales bacterium | reverse complement strand
TGCTAACGAATGGCTGTTCAGCAGGAAGATTTTTCCTCAGGATACACTTTGCGGCAGTTATAAGGTCAAGCCTGGTGACCAGTTTAGAGTAATATCCAGCCGGTTTAAGGTTCCGCACGAAATTCTTATGGAGATTAACAGAATACCCCGTCCCGAGGCACTTCGCGCCGGTGACCAGATAAAAATCATTAACGGCCCGTTCCGTGCCAAGGTATATCTTTCAACTTTTACGATGGATTTATATCTTCAGAAAACTTTTATCCGAAGTTTTACCGTAGGTGTGGGCCAGCCCGGCAGAGAGACGCCGACAGGTCTTTGGCTTGTCGAGTTGGGCGGAAAGCTGATGTCGCCTACCTGGACAGACCCGGATACAGGGAAAACTTATGAATCTGAAGACCCGGACTATCCTTTAGGTTCGAGATGGATAGGTCTTGAAGGTATAGATGGACCTGCCAAAGGCAGGACAGGCTTTGCCTTTCATGGCTGGAAGAACTCCGAACTTATGACCGGAGGAGGTTCAAGAGGTTGTATTCGCCTGCACAATGGTGATGTGATACTGCTTTATAATTTATTGATGCCGGGCCACTCACATGTTGTGGTAGTAGAATAGGAACGCTGTTTAGTAATGAATAGAGATTCTGAAAAGTAACGGAGTATTTTTGTGTTGATAAACCAAAGGAGGGTTTGAATTGTGTGCAGCGGAAGCACAAAATTCTGGGCATGGACGGTTTCAATAACAGTACACCTTATAGTGCTGACCTTGTTCGGTGTTGCCAAATTCTCACAGGCCAAAGCTCAGGACCGACAGCAGCCTGTGGCGACGGCTAAAATAAACCGGATAAAAAAGCTTATCGAGACCTCTGTTGTAATTGGCAAACCAAAAATTAAGCCTGCCAAGAGCAGATTCACATCAAAAACAGCCGTAATATTATCAACTGACCAGATTTTTGATGTTCCTATGGCAAGTTCGGCGGATATGACTGATTTCACAAATCCTTCGGTCTCGATAGGGCGTTTATCCCCCGTTGACTGTGTATTGCCGCACAGGGTTGAGTTTTTTGGCGCCTGGACCGACGAGCGCAGGCTCTGCTATGTTGTGGATTGTTCAGGCAGTATGAAAGGGCTCTTTGGCCGGGTGCGAAAAGAACTCAAAGCTTCGATAGAGAGCCTCCAGCCGGACCAGTATTTTTCTATTATCTTTTTCAGCGGTGGCAAAGTATTAGAACTTGGCAATGGCAGGTTGATTAGAGCGACCAGGAAAGCCAGGCTTGTTGCCTGTGACTTCATTGATTCGGCCAGGCCGGCAGGGCGAACCAATGCGCTGATGGCTTTGGAAAGAGCGGTCAGGATTGGCGACAACGGGAACGGCCCTTCGGTGATATATTTGCTGACAGATGGCTTCGAACTGACAGCCGAAGATACACAAAGATTTCCCCAGAAAGTAACAAGCCTTTTGAATCGATTTGCACCGATGACAAAGATTAATACCATAGGATTCTGGCCGACAAATGATGACCGTGAGATGCTGGAAACGATAGCGGGACAGAGCGGCGGCGAATTTGTTTTTGTTACCGACGCAAAATAATTGCTTGTCAACCGCTGATTGCTTATTATTGTGATAATAATCACGGGATATAATGATGCGTAAAAGTTTTTTGTTAAAAACAGTTTTTCTAGTTGTCGCACTTGTTGTCTTACTTATAGTGATAGTTGCTGCGATGAAAGTCGGCACCGGTAATTCTGAAGCCCAGACAGCACAAGCGCAGACATTTTTTGAGCAGTTTATTACAGCCGGCGGGCCTATTGTGTGGTTTGTTCTTCTGCCGATGTCACTTGTTACAATTGCTCTTGCGACAGAGTACGGTCTTACTATCCGTCGCAAAAAACTTCTGCCAACCGGCATAGGCGCTCATATTACCGCGATGATACAACAGCACGGCCCCGAACAATTGCAAGAGCAAATCGGTGAGGGAGAAGACTTTGTCAGCAACGCAGTAGCCAGGGCCGTTGCGCAGGGCAGGGGGGATTGGTTCCGTATGCGAAGCGTTCTAGCCGAATCGCTGCAGGAACAGGCTTGGGCTCTTATGCGAAAGATTGAATGGGTCAACTTAATCGGGAATGTTTCACCAATGGTGGGCCTTTTCGGGACGGTCTTCGGGATGATAAAACTGTTTAACGCCATCGTGACAGCCGGAGGCCAGCCGCAGCCGGCGCAATTGGCCGATGGAATTTCGGTCGCTCTTGTGACGACCTTTTGGGGTTTGTTTATTGCGATACCGGCCCTGGCGATATACGGGGTGTTTCGAAACAGGATTGAGACAATTGTAAGTGACGCAGTAACCGAAGCAGAAAATATTCTGCCGGAGTTCAGGCACAGTTTGAAAAAACAAAAGCAGGCCGAAACCAAATATCCTGTCGTGTCAAAACTTCCAATCGCAGGTAAACTAAAACAGCCGATTCGTGAACTTGACAGCAGACCGACAAAAAAGGCCGATGATTTTCTGCCTTTGCGATGACAGTGTGAAAGGTTTGAGTATGTATTTGAGACCTGTCGGCAGGTTCGGTGATTATGACAAATCTACTTCGTTTAATATAACACCGATTGTTGATATAGTATTTTTGCTCATTATATTTTTTCTGGTGGTTTGTCAGTTTATCGAAGCCGAGAATTTTCCTGTTGATGTTCCTGATGATTGTGAGTTTGCCGCAAGCATTCCCGAGCTTGGCGCCCGTCTAACTACTGTTACCGTTATGAAGACAGCCGATGGTGGCAGTGATTTTGCGGTCGGCTCCGAAAAAATCGCCACTTCAAATTATACTGACAGGATTGAGCGCATTGCCCGGCTGATAGATATCCGCTTGAAAGATTCGCCATCCGACCGTAGGGTCGTTACTTTGCGCATCGATAAAGACATAAGTTTCAGCCAGGCCCAGTACGCCCTGGCCGGCATCGCCGCCAGCAGTGCAACAGACATTAAATTAGCGGTCTTGAAGGACAACCACACCAATCCTCAATAACTTGAAAATTGGTTAATCAAGTCATTGTGTCAAAAAGTTTTCACTTTGTATTTTTGCAGCTTAAACGTATTTCTTTCCCAGAATACGCCGTCATAATAGCCCTGGATTGTCGGAGCCAATTCAGCTAAGTGCAGGCGTTTGGCTGCGAGCAGGCAGTATTCTTTTTCGATTTCTATGCCAAGAAATTTTCGATATAACTTTTTTGCGGCCACAAGACTGCTTCCAACTCCCATAAACGGGTCAAAAACAAGATCATTTTCATTTGTGCTTGCCAGGATTAGTTTTGCCAGCAGCTTTTCCGGCTTTTGCGTGGGGTGGTCTGTGTTCTCCGGCATCGACCAGAAAGGGACGGTAATATCGTTCCACAAATTTGACGGATGTGTGAGGCGAAACTGACCTTGCGATGAGTCCTGCCAATCCTTTGGCCGGCCGTCGCTGTCGGTATATGGCGCAAGAACTTTGCGCTTTAATTTCACATCTTCTATGTTAAATACATAATCATCCGAGATCGTTGCGAACCAGATGTCTTCTGATGCATTTTTCCAGTTTTTCTTTGCACCTCGGCCTTTTTCCCGCTCCCAGGTAATTCGATTGTGAACTTTAAGGTACTTCTCCAGGACCAGATGAATAGCAGTTGAAGAGTACCAGTCACAGCACACATAGATAGTGGCAGTGTTTCTTAGCGTCGGCAGCAGGGCGAGAAGACATTTTTCGAACCATTCGGAATATTCAGAGATACCTGTTTTCCTGAAGCTGGTTGACTTGAAGGTTTTGTTGAGGTTATAAGGCGGGTCCAGTATCAACAAATCGACAAAGTTCTTCGGCAGAAAATCAACAATTTCAAAAATGTCCTGATTTACTATTTTGTCTCTAATTGTTTTTGTATTTGCAGGCTTGGAGATGTGAATTAAGTCTTTGCTGTAGTGCTCTTTTTCTGTTTGGCTGAGTGTTATCGTTCGATTTCTCTGAGCCCGAATTTTATTCACACCTTTAGTTTCCGTAAGAGCAGTTAACCCGGTTTTTAAGCAGATTCTTTCTTTGCTTTTCGTTTTTGAGCGAATAATCCGGCTTTACCTTCGACTATATCTTTGGTTATTATGTATTTTGACGGTTTAGCTTCTTCCGGTAGTTGATACATCAAATCGACCATCAGTTCCTCGGCTATCGAGC
>CAZTKW010000378.1:0-4189 GCA_964614315.1 uncultured Pirellulales bacterium | reverse complement strand
TGTCGTAAATGCGATAATCCTGCATCCTGGCATGGATCGCCCAGGCATGATTGTCACCTGTGCTGACGTTGTTGCCGATGATGGCACCACCCAGACCGTTGATGCTGGAATGCAGAGGAAGTCCTTCAAACAAGACCTCAAGCCCACCATCCAGATAGGCCTCGCCATCGCACGAACCGGTCTGCCTTACGGTAGAACGTCCGGTGCAGTCCTGGTCACGAACCACCCAGGTGAGGTGATGCCACGCATCTGCAGAGAACGTGGTCGCTCCACGCTGGTTATTCGTACCATCAAGGCCCATAAACATCCTGCCGGTCTGCATACCGAAATAGGTACGATACTTGTTGTCATAGCCTCTGAAGACATAGCCGGTCTGCTCGTTGGTCTTGCCGGTCTCCTGCCTGTTGACCCAGGCGGCAACTGTCTTGTCGTGGAAATGAGCAAGCGGTCTGTCATCGATATCCAGGAAGTCGTTCTCGCCGTCGAGGTACAGACACCAGCCGCGGGTAGCATCATCGACCCAGCTCGGACCGTTGGCATCTACGCCGCCGAACTCAACGTCGTAGTGACCCTGATTCATATCGTTCATCAGCCAGTCCTGGCCCATTATCTCAAGGTCGAAGCCGTCAACGTCGCAGTCGTTGTCCAAATCGGCGCTCATAGCCTTTGAAGGCACGCATCTGCTCTCGCAGATGGCAATGTCATCAAACTGCGCATCAAGGCCGTACTCGCCCGTATTGACGCCGACACGAAGGGTCAGCCTGCTGACAGCATTCATCAAACCACTGCCGAGGGCAGCGAACGTAACGTTGGCCTCCTGCCAGCAGTTATCCATCGTGGCATTTAGGTCCACAAAGGAACCGCTGTTTATCCGGACCTTGACGTGCGTGGCTTGATAAGGCACCTTGTACCAGAGTGTCAGGGCTACTGCATCGCCGCCGAGGGTCCAGTCCGTCAGCGTGGTTGGGTCCAGGTATGCATCGGCTTCCAAATCGCCGCCGTAGTCCGCAGGATTGGTATTTAAAGACTTGATACCGCTGTGAGCAGAGGCGTAATCAGCGCCTTCCACCAGCGTTACGAATGCGTCATCACCGTCGTCAGACCAGTTACTGCCGGTCGGGAACACGGCCGAGTCATACAGCTCAAAGCTGTCAACGCACAGACAGTGCGGAACAGTAAACTCCCAAACCGGACCGATGGCAACTGGATTGCCGTCATTGTACTCCACTATACGCCAGGCGTAGGTCGTCGAGAGATGGAGGCCGCTTGTTACAAACTCGGCCGGAACAACTTTACCCTGGTTCGCATCTTCGGCCCTGCTGTTCACATCTTCAAAGATGTCGCTCAGGTACACCTGGTGCTCGTCGGCCGTTGCGCCCGGGTCCCAGCTAAGTTTAAGCCCTGTGGCTGAACCTGCCGGTTCGGGACACTCGGCGTCATACGGGCCGGCGTCGGCTCTTCTCTTGGGGCTCGGGAATGCAGCCGCGTTCGGGTCACGAGGGTTGCACCACACCGTAACCCAGTTGGGCAGCGGGGCGTTCAGAATATAATCCAGCTCGCCTTCACCGCCGTAACACTTCACCCACTCCTTATCGTAGAACATTGCCTCAATGAAAACGCCCATATCGTGGTAATAGTCTTGATGACTGTCCAGACGCTCCGTACCGGCTTCGAGGACACCGCCGCGAATATCCATCAAATGCTCGGGCGGGGCATCGCTGTAATAGTGAATCCCGGCCGTCCAAATCGTACCGTTGTCCAGGTATATACGGTCCTCGCCGGCTGTCTTACCGTCTCCATTACCAATCTTCATATAGCCGTCATCACGACTGTAGAGACGCGGGCTTCCGCCGGGGTCGGTGCTATTCGAATCCAGGTGAATAATACCCAGGCTCCTCTTACCAACCTGCATGTTGTCAAAACCGCCGAGACTGCCGCCGGACATATACAACTTACCATCGGTGCCGGTGGTATTGCCTACAAGTATGTCACCCGCATCGCCGGAGTCGGAGTCCTCGGAGACATACAGGCCTCCGCCGGTCTCGAAGGCGACCTCGGTCAATTCGGCTACATTTACAGTCGGACCAATCTTGAAGCTGCCGATAGTCCCCATGTCCGCATCAAGTATCGGGCGAACTCCGCCAGCGTAATCATCGATGCCGATATATGCCCTGTCGTTGAAACCGGGCACGCCGTTCGGCTCCCAGTTGCAGGGGTCGAACCAGTCGCCGTCTGTGTCACCCATCTTGATGTCGTTGGCGTCTGTCCAGTAGCGAACGACTGCGGAGGCGTTGCTCACAAGGCCTACCACTACAATAAGAGAGGCTAAAAATAGCAACTTTCTACACATAATACTCCTCCTTACATTTAACATTACATTTCTTTGGCTTTTCGCCAAACCAGTATGTTGCTCTCGGCAGACACAATAAAGCAAATAACTTTCACCTTCACCAAAATTACTGACTACTTACCTTCCTGTCTGCCTCAAACAACCCAATACGCAAACTATACAGGCGGCGCCTGTCTCTACGTAACATTTGCGCCTGTTTAATACCTTTTTAAGAACTGACTTTACCCTCCTTCCACCAGAGGCTAAGTTTGAACTGCCCATCGAAATGTCGAGAGTTTTTACTGCCGCAGCACAAAGCCTTTAACCCTTACTCCGAACCTTGTCAACCACTCTCACCCGAAAACAGCATACATTAGCAGCAAAATACAAGAAAAAACCTTAACTCCTTTATACCAAATCAGCCCCTTTGCCGTCAAGGAAAAACACACAAAATTTAGAAATTTTCCGAAAATATTGCCCGGGACGAGCAATTTTCCCCCTCGCCGGGCAAAAACCGTAATTCTGCCGAGCAAAGCGCAATTGCCGGTTGAATCCCCTGCTCCTCCACAACCGCCGATATTAACGCTCAAAGGCCGGAATATCAGGGCATACCGAGCTTGAATTGACCAGCGATACATCCGGCACGGACAAGTGCGTCTGCTTCTTGCACGCAAATATCTTTAATGATAGGATGAAGGTTATATGAATAACAACAACGCCGAGACAGTAAAGGCCGCCGGTAAGGCTAAATACCTGCTGATATTGTTAGTTTTTGCCGGTATCCTCGCTTATTGCAACAGCTTTACCGGGCCGTTTATCTTTGACGATGAGGACTCGATACCGGGCAATCCGTATATAAGACAGCTCTGGCCGCCACAGTATCTTTTATCAGCCCCGCCGGATTCCACCGTGGCGGGTCGGCCGGTAGTGGGCCTGAGCCTGGCGTTGAATTATGCCTTATGCGGCTATAACGTATGGGGCTATCACGCCGTCAATCTGGTCATTCATATTTTAGCGGGCCTGCTGCTCTTCGGCATTGTGCGAAGGACGCTTGTTACTAAACGACTGAAGGGGCGATTTGGCAGGGACAGTTTGTTTCTTGCCTTTTTTATAGCGCTTTTATGGCTTGTGCATCCGCTGGGCAGCGAGAGCGTAACGTATATCATTCAGCGGACAGAATCGCTGATGGGGCTTTTTTACCTTCTTACGCTTTATGCGGCGATACGGGCCGTTGGCTCTAAGCGGGCTGTTAGCTGGTCTGTCTTGTCTGTAATTTCCTGCGGTCTGGGTATGGCGACGAAGGAATCAATGGTGACGGCTCCGGTTATTGTTTTTTTTTACGACCGCTGTTTTGCCGGCGGCACATTTTCGTCGGCCCTTCGCCGCAGATGGGGCCTGTATACGGCTTTGGCAGGGGCCTGGATTATCTTAATCGCCTTGATGTGGTCCGGCCCGCGTGCCGGCAGCACCGGCCTTTCAGTTGGTATCGGCCCGCTGGATTATGCAGCCAATCAGTCTGCCGTGATAGTTCATTATATCAGGCTGAGCTTCTGGCCGGTGAGGCTCTGTCTGGATTACAGCCGGCCGGCAAGCACCGACTGGGGGAATTTTTTACCGTCGATTGCGGTGATAATAGTTATCATAGCTGTGATAGTCTGGGGGCTTGTTCGTAACGAGAGCTGGTCCTTTGCGGGGGCGTGGTTTTTCGGCGTCCTTGCACCGACTTCCAGCTTCGTGCCGGTGGCGGATTTGGTATTCGAGCACCGGATGTATCTGCCCCTGGCCGGTGTAATTGCGATTGTTGTGTTAGGCGGATATGTCCTGCTCAAGTTCATAGCCTCCCGTTTCGCAATGACAGGG
>CAZTKW010000377.1:0-4219 GCA_964614315.1 uncultured Pirellulales bacterium | reverse complement strand
TTCATCCCAGCCGGTCTTGGTAATCCTGAGCCATTTTATATGGCTACACACGAAATAACAAATGCCCAGTACATGCTGTTTCTCGAAGAAAACGCGGCAAGAGGGACTCGAACGGTAACGAAGTGGAAATTCTTGGGCCAAAACAACGAGGAACTTGTTTCCGCCGGTAGGTATGAGCATCAGTTTCGCGCTTGTAAGATAGAATGGGATGGTACAAGTTTTAGCGTAACTCAGGGAAGCGGTGACGTTCCTGTAACGTGGGTGACCTGCGATGGAGCACGGTCTTATGCTCAGTGGCTTTCCACACAGTTACCCACAGCACCACAACACAAATATGCATGCAGGGCAGGCACAAACAGTATACGCCTTTGGGGAAACGACCTGTCACAAATTGCAACCTACGCTCACGTAAGAGGAGGCTATTGGAAAGACGCGGTGGAAGAATATAACTCCAAACTGAATAATGTCCTCGCCAGGAAGTCACCGCCGCCAGTGGGAGCCGTGAAACCAGAAGGTTTCATTTCACAGCAAACCCCGCTTGATGTTAGTAAAAGCGTCCATGAAAACTCCATCTATAACTCGGCTTGGCCGGTTGCCAGTGCTGTTAAGCCAAACAACTGGGGCCTCTATGATGTGATTGGAAATGTTTGGGAGTGGTGTATAAACGATGAGAATAATACACAGTTCGTAATTTGCGGTGGCTCCTGTCTGGTCCCACCTGAGTATATACTTCTGGACGACCCCTCCAATTATATATTAGAATTGAACGACACCGATTGTGACGTTGGATTCCGCGTTATTGTACCAGCCAAGTAAACCAACTCACCACACGTGCCAATCAAGACATACCAAGAGCCTCTCTGGTTGCCACACGGGCAAACTATACTTTGAGTACCAACAAACGTTACCGAACGGCTACCAACTTCTCCACAGATAGCTTAGTTCAACCACCAACTGGTATAAGTTGGGTTTCAACAAAGGCAACAGTTTGCTCGTGAAAAACGCCTGCTTCCATTTGTGGTATGACATAAGTAGCCATAACCGTATCAACAGAGTCTCTCTCTGAACGACCGACCATAGCTGTCAAAATATCAGCAAAGTCGGTGACGGCCACAAGCCATCCTCTGGCTGGAGAATCTCCAATTCGTTGAGCTATCACAGCGCGTTGCTCAGGGGCAAGCGGACTATCCACATCACGCCAGACCTCGACAACTATTGCGTCCATAGCTGCAATCAGGTCCGTGTTTTGCAGCACTGGTACCAATCCGTAAAGTCTCTCTGCAGCTTTGTAAAGGTCCAGGTCAGTATTAAGCGAGGGTGGATAAGCTCTGGCCAGTTCTGGCTTATCTCCTACTCCTAACTGTTCCAATAACCGCCGCAAAGCCTCCGTATCAGGTCCTTCAACTTCACCGCGAACCTCTGGTTCCATTGGCTTGGGCGGCACCAGCGGAACAGGGTCGGTCATTGCTAAAATCCATGCTCCATCAATTACGCCGCCATCTTCTCCACGTAATACGTATGCGCTGTGGGGGTCGTCGCCAAAGTTGGTCCATAATCCTAATACCGCATCAGGGTTATCCACATGAGGCAGCGTATGAAGATATCTAGCCATGTCTATAGTTTCACTTATTCTGGAGCATACTTCGATTCTCTCGATTGTGCTGCCAGCAGATTTGAGATAGTCCTCGAAATCGCCACCAAAAGTTACTGTGTCATATGCATCAACTACTAGTGTACCGATTCCAGGATTAGAAGCAATATCAATTTTTGAGGAATCTACATCCACATTACCATTCACTCCTATATTCTGACCAGTACTTCTTAAGTAAATCGCGACATCAATCGGGTCGCCTGAATCTGGCCCTTCAGATTTGAACACAACGCTATCGCGGTTGTCCGAACCCACAGTTCCGCCATAGTAAACACCATTAGCGGTTAATTCAGTACTTGACCCTAAATTCAGGTTTTCTTTGCTTATAATCACAATTGCCGCTTTGCCACTACCACCAGGTAAATCGACGCCAGTAGTACCGTCCGAAGTACCTGTTATTGTAACATTATCAAGAGTTGTGCCAGAGGTCGCATCATATATTCCCCTATTATCAGATATTATTGAAACTCCACCACCTGTAGAAGTTACTACACTTAGAAGCGGATTGCCGCCTGAACCAGTCCATGCATTAGTACCAATCACTATATCACGTGCTGCTTCTGAGCCCTGGAGCGTTATATTCCCAGAAGCTTTTGCTTGTATTGACTTCCACTGATCAGCAGCGTTAGCATTTTTCCCACCATTGGCTGTATCTACTGCTGTAAATGAACCAGCTGTAACCTCCGCCATAAGATCCGTGGTGTTTTGCAAAGCAAATGTAAATGGACTTATATCCAAGGGGTCTTCCTGTATCATTGTCAAAGTGCTGCCACCAGCCTTGATCGTGCCACTGTCATATGTCATTCCACCATTGGTTGCCTCCAGGAAAATACTTCCGGCATCAGCCAATATATCTTTCAGGGCAACATCGTCCTTCTCAACTATCACAATGTTGCCGGTAGTAGAATGTGCTTCCATGCTCGTTACATTCGTCTCAATAGCACCGAGCGTGTCTGTAGACTTGCCGGCAGTTGGATTGCCACCTATCCCGCCCTGGGCAGTTAGTGTCAGTACATTAGCCGTAATGTCAACCTTGCTGTCGTCCTCAGCATCATTGATCGAACCGGTTGTGGCGGTGACGGTTACATTACCACCACCAGCATTAACCAACTCTATATCAACGCCGTCCGCATCTTTGTACTTAATGTCTTCATCGTTGCCCGATGTCATGTTGATTGTGACAGCTTCATTGGCCTGAGTGTCCAGAGTTATCGCTCCTGCCGACGCTGCACTACTGGTGTCAACCGTCAGTTTGTCGGCCTTAATCTTACCTGTCTGAGTCACATCGCCACCGGCCGTAATTGTAACATCACCAGAACCAGCATCTGCCATCGCAATATCTACTCCATCGGTTTCAGCTATGACTATGTCGCCGGAAATGTCCGAGTGAGCCTCCAGTGCTCCTATGCTGCTCTCTATCGGATCCAACGTTGTTCCAACACCTGTTTTGGCTTTTATGACCGCTGTACCCGTAGCCTCAATATCAGCACCGCCGATATCCCCCGCATCCGTCACAGCACTGCTGGTCGTAGTAATAGTGACTGCCGAAGCTGTGTTATTTGTCGTCACCAAACGGCCAATTGCTATACCACCATCTGCCTTCAGACTAATCGTACCAGTGCCGGCATCGATTACTGTAGAATCGTCAGCACTATTGTCAGCCATCACGATTGCCCCGCCGGAACCATTTTCGTCATGGTCAGCGTCGGCCGTTACCGATATAATACCCGACGTCGTCGTAAGATCACCTTCAAGGCCAAACGTCACATCCTGGTCCGCCTGAATGTCTATCTTAGTATCCGCTGTCACCGCGTTATGTATGAAAACGCTTGCATCGTTTTCAGACTTAATAGTTACCTCAGTTGGGTCAATAATGGCGTCTATAGTCACGTCTCCTGTTCCAGTAATCGAAACTATGCCATCAGAATCAACTTTGTCTCCCATATCATCGCCTACGTTAACTACGCCGCCTGTAATTGTGATACCGCCATCGGCCTCCACTGAACCGTTAAGGTCAATCTGACCATCGTTAGCATTTTTCGACTCAGTATCTACTAAGAGGCTATGTGTGCTTGCATCCTCTATGTTATTGAGAGTAAGACCGCCGTCATTTTTCGTATACAGTTCCAAATTTGCGTTCAGGGTTACGGTTCCATCGATTTCCGCGGTTCCCAGGAAGTCAATATGGTCGAACTGCTCACTGACATCTACGGCTTCTGTAAAAGTGCCAGCCGCCGCCTCCAATACATCCGCTGACGTAACTACCCCTGAAATGCCCGAACCAATCGAAGAATGATAAGTTGACTGAGTTGTGTTCGTCACCGGAGCGAACAGGCTGCCGCCAACAGAATCCAACCATTGTGTGTATGTAACGCTGCCAGCCACGGCCTCAGTGATTGCATCACCCTGAGAACCGACGTTGAAAGTGTTGCTCGTTATCGTCGGACCGTTGGCCGAGTTCCAGTAGTTGCCAACCGCTGTGACTGAATATGTACTGTTCAGGTTGTCTAGGCCTGCCGTCGTGTTGCCCATGAAGCTGTTGCCCGTGATCGTGAAGGTGTCAGCCAA
>CAZTKW010000376.1:0-4219 GCA_964614315.1 uncultured Pirellulales bacterium | reverse complement strand
ACTGCTCAAATCCCAAATGGCAATGAGTATCAATCAATTCCATTATTTTTATCGCACAAAGGCGTTTTCGTAGTGTCTTATTTGCTCGGGGCCGGTTTGGCCGAGCACTATCGCAACAAAATCAAAACGGTACGGACGATTGTCTATATTATGAGCTGCAAGAAAATAACGGGCGGTTTTGAACAGCTTGTTTTTCTTATCAAATGTAATAACCGACTCAACCGGTTCGAAAGTTTCATCGGCCCTGGTTTTTACCTCGACAAAGACAATGGCCCGATTTGGCGCGACCATAATAAGGTCGATTTCACCTGCCTTACAGGAAAAATTGCGGGCGAGTTTTTTGAGGCCTTTTTTCTTCAGGAACTTTTCGCAGCGTTTTTCACCCCATCGGCCGAGCAAATCCCGGTCAGATAACAACCTGCGTTTATTCAGCGGCCAGGAAAACATATCTTATTGTGATTTAAGTAACAGTGTGCGCACTGTGGCGCTGAGCCAGTTTCACCGCCTTGCCCGTCCGTTTTCGCAGGAAATACAGTTTTGCACGCCTTGTCTTGCCGCTTCGAACAGGCTTGATATTTACTACATTCGGAGAATGCAGGGGGAATATTCGCTCCACGCCCTCATTGCCAACAACCCGACGTACCGTGAAGTTCTCATTAATTCCACGGCCTTTGCGGGCTATTACCGTGCCGTTAAATACCTGAATACGCACTTTGTCGCCTTCTTTAATCCTGCACCGCACATCAACGATATCACCTATTTCAAAATGCGGTATCTTGTCCTTTATGTTTCCGGCTTCGACAGCATCCAGCAGTTCCGTTTTAGACCCGTTAGAATTTTTCTTTTTTTGCGCCATATTGTTTTCCTTGTTTCCCGTTACAGAATTTCCAACGGGTTTAACAGCTCTATCTGCTAATTATTTTTCCTGTTTACTAAAAATCTCCGAAAAACATCAAAAACCTTTGTTCATCAGATATTTAACAGCCAGTTTCTGTAAAGAACTCTTTAATATATCTATTTCAACAGCAAAAACAAGCACTTTTTTGATTTTTTAATTATTCTTACCGATTTTTAACCGTAAAAGTTATTTTCCTCACGGAGAAGAAATCATCGCCTGAAAAGACTAAATGGCAGGTTTTACCATCGTCGCTCATCCATTTGGTCGGCAGAGAGCTTGTTTCACCGGGGCCTACATCCCAATTTTCAGCAAAAAAAACCGTCGTCCACGGTCCCCACGGCTCAGGGGCGTCGTAAATACCGCAGCCTCCCTGAAAACGCGGTCCGCGCTGGTCGCTGCTTTGGGGGTGAATCTGGCACCAAAGATATCTTTTAAGACCCGGGTTGTAACTGATACCTGAGCGGTAGCACTTTCCTTTGTGGCCGAATACACCCCGGCGCTGGGAAATATCCTTCGTCCAGACAGGCTGGCCGGCAGGATTCAGACCTTTGAAAAACTCATAAGCGCCACGTTCTGTGATTTTCCCCTTTGGTACACGCGCCATGACCATGCTGTCAGCCGGCAAATAGGCACTGTCGTTGTCGTTCGAGTAGATATACACATACTCGTCACGTGCGCCGGTATAGTGTTTACCGAAGTTCAGAAAAGTCGGATAGCCGAAACTGGTGGTGAACTTCCAATCACACCAGGTCCAGGTTTTGCCGTAGTCTTTTGACCAGGCAAGCTGTGAATTTCCGGTATTCCTGGCAAGCATATAGAGGACACCATCGACCATAAGCATACCGCTGGCTTTGGGGCCTCTTTTCCCATCTCCGAGCCGTTCACCGCTTTGTGTTCGGATGTTAATACCCTGAAAATCAGTGGGTGAGCCGATAATCTTTGCGAATCCGAGACTGAGCTTTTTCTCTGTGCGAGGTTCGAATCCCCAGCCGTCACCGTAAGCTGTGTATTGATTATCGTCGTCGGCCCAGGTCATCGGCCAGTTGTCACTGCCTCCGGCCTTGCGAACAATAGAAAATGCCGGGGCAAACTCAGCTTTTGTAATTATATCACTTGCCGGATACGGGGGCGCGGCAACAGCTTTTACCGGTGGATTGAGGGAAAAATATTCTTTGAACATTTTAACAATTTCAGTTTCGCCGCGCGGACAATCTCTGGATTTATTAGATGGGTCCTTTTCGTAGTCCATATTGTTCCACCACTCGCGATAGGAATATACACTCCATCCAATGCCGTTTTGCTCAAAAATATCTATACAATCTTTCAGATACTGCTGAGCGCCGTAAGCCCATCGGGTACAGCCAACTTCTCCGCACCATATGGTAATGTTGTGTTTGCGGGCAAAATCCAGTACCGGCTGCAGCCTGCTGCTAATGGTTTCTTTGTTCCAATAATTTCCGTCAATATTACCGGGGTACTTCATTCCTTCTTTGCGTACATGTGTCAGGTCCATAGGGTCGTACATATGAAAACTATAAACGGTATTATCATCATCGATTGGCTTAAAATCGTGCTCTTCCTTAAAGCCGTAAGGCCATCCCCATCCCGGAGGTTCCAATACAATCGGGTGGACCTTGTCAACGCGGCGAATGGCTTGTGCAATTTCAGGGTACAGGCTGTTCCATACCTTCATCATACTGTCGTGGGGTTCATTCATAAGGTCGTAAGCTATGCCGTCTCCAGTATCTTTAAACATCTCTGCTACCTGCACCCACCAGTCAATGTATTCTTTTTGTTTTTCACGGCTATTCCAAAATATATCAAGGTCTTTGCGCCAGTCCGGCGGTTGATGACAAATGATAACGTAGAGCCCATGCTTTCGCAGAAGGTCAACATCTGCTTTGAGTGTCTCCATCGGTTGTCGTGCCCATATTCGTACTGAATTTGCCTTCCAGTTTTGGGCAAGGTGTTCAATGTCGGATTCATCAATCCACCTGCAAATCACATTCATTCCGCGCATATCTTTAGGCCAAAGGTAAGGCTGGGCCGATTGTCGAACCTCTTTTACGGCTTTGGCTTTTGAAGTGATAGATTCCATTACCGGATTAAATAAATATTTCTCTATGCCGCCCCAAAAGCCTTCACCTTTTTCTGTATCGAAAAGGTTTGCTCCATTGCGGACAATAATCAAATCAAGACTGGGAACAACCAGCAAAACCTGATTGCCGGCGCCGGCCCCGGCAAAAGCGTCGCGAGGCACTTTCGGCCAAGCCCCGTCAAAATTTGTATACCATCCCAATCCCGAAGCTGGGTTTGGATTTCCGCTGGGTCTGTCAGGTAAAGGGGTTCGGGCGTACTTTACCACTTCTTCGACCCAGACCGGGTTGATAAGCTGTTTTCCCTGCCAATTGCCTTTTCGCAACATCAGGCGTCCTACCCTCGCCGTCGCACGTGCTGTATATCCTCCGCCGCCCCAATTGGCAACAAGGTCCAAACCGTTCACCTCGTATGTTTTGCCATAGCCTATAGACCACTGGTCATCGGCTACGCCGATTGGTTTCATAATGCGCTCGCGCAAAAGCGTTCGGATATCAGTGTGCTTTGTGCCTTTTAAGGAGGCGGTAACAGCATAAGCCAGCATTGCCATACCGGGATTACTGTAGTCGTATTTTGCCCCGGGTGGAAAAATAATCGGCGCCTGGTCGCGGGAAATCGTGAATGGGTCTGGCTCTTTCCGCCAGAATGCGCCTTTCCAGCCGGGAAGTGTCATATGGTCGGTACTTACAGTGCGGCCCTCTGCCTTCGCTTTGGCACGATCTGCGTCACTTATTTCGGCATTTTCAACACCGGATGAATGCGTCGCCAAATGACGAATGGTTATCTTTGACCTCTGTGGATGTTCTTTCCATTCGGGAACATATTTGCATGCCGGGTCATCAGCATTCAAAAGGCCGTCATTCAATGCCAGTGTCAGGGACATCCCCCCCACCAATGCCTTGGCAAGAGAAGCCGTGTAATGGCGGCGGTCTGCGCCGTGTCCAGGCGCATACCATTCATATACGATTTTATCGTTTCTTGTAACCAGAACCCCCTTAGTGCCTTTTTCCGCCAACGTATCCCGCATAGCATTTAGCTTCTCGGCGGAAAGACCCTGACTTTCAGGAGAGACTGTTTGCCATTGAAAATCGCTTTGTGCAGTGGATATGCCCTGCACAAAAGAAATGGTTAGTAACACAATTAAAAGTTTTCGCATTGAGACCATTTTATCCTCCTTAACTTATTAAAAAAAACGGTGTACCTGAACGGGTGTTATTCTACTTT
>CAZTKW010000375.1:0-4231 GCA_964614315.1 uncultured Pirellulales bacterium | reverse complement strand
ACATCTTCCATATCATTGATGATATCATCGACACTGTAATCGACTTCATCTGACTTGAACGAATCACATACTGCTTCAATATCCTCTACACTGCACACTACCATCTGAACTGGCATCTGCGACCGTCTTTTTATATCCTCTATCGCGAAGACATTTCCCGGCTCATTGGTTCCGACAACCAGCATTCCTTCTTCTATTGCGACCGGACAAACAAGATTGCTTTTTATAAAGTCAATATCAAGTCCCGATTTATTAAGGACTTCTTTTTCTACGTCCTCAACTTTTATATGCCGAAGTTCCAGACCGTATAACTCGGCCTTGGCCAGCAGAATATCTTCATTACCAACCAGCCCCTCTTTCAGCAAAATCGCTTCGATATCACTATCGAGTGCACTCCCAACTCTCCGACACTGTTGGCGCAACTCAATACACTGCCCGGATGTGAGTTTGCGCATATCCACCAGGACGTCGATTATACCGTGCACATGTGATTCGTCGGCTTCCTCCGGAAAATAAAGGTCACTCAGCCCCCGTATCGACTGGTCATCAAGACAATTCGCTTCCTCCGAAAACTCCGGAGCAGAATGTCCTTTATATTCATTCTCCGCGAAATCTTGCTTTTTTTCAAATGCAAATGGTAGTTTCATTCTGATAATTTCAATACTATTTTCGTATCTTCTGTTTCAAGCTTAACAAAACTGTCACCTATCTGGCTGACATGTAAACCCCTTATCATGTCTCCTTCGTATAGGATTTTGTCGTCAATCATGCAGCAAATACCCCGTTCCGAACACATGATGCTGAAAAGCTGCATACTTCTTGCGAGTTCTCTCAGATGCTGTTCAGAGTCAAACTTCGATCCTTCGGTATCCGCAAAATCCGTCACGCTGCCGAAATACAAGTCGCTCTTAAATGGATTTTTTACAAGTTCATTGACCTGTACATGGTACACATCGGAAAGCTCATAAAATTTCTTAACAATTTCATCCATCCGCTCAAACATTTCCGACTTAACACCTCCGAGTCTTGTGATGGCCGCTTCAATTTGCGCCTCCTCCGTACTGGCGACAACGGCTGCTACTTTTTGAGGAGTGCTCTTTTTTACCATAAACCAGAGACAAAGAAGACCTATGACAAACAAAACAGCAAAAAGCATCGTGCTCTTGCGAACACTTTCATCCTTGTCGGCTACGGTAAGATATTCCTGTTCCTGTTCCTGTTCCTCCTGGGTGCCGTCTGAATCGTTGCCATTGACAGTGGCATCACTGGGATCGGCACTGACCTCATCGGTAGCTTCGGATTGTTTTTGCTCCAATGGCTCTTTAAATTCATGCTCTCGCAAAAAATTCAACATGGCAAAACTCCATAAAAAGTAAGAACATCGCAACTCGTATTTTCAGTAAGCTACAGGTTATTAAACATAATTAAGTGTTTTGAAAGAATACGCTAACTACAAAATCAGCTGTTATCTCAGATTCACTAAGTTTTTCCAACTCAAGCTCGCGGATTTTCATTATCCGGTCGAGTTCCTCAAGCTCCAACAGAAACGAATAAAATGAATTAAAATCTCCCATTAATTCCATTCTTAACGGTTGTTCCATATAACCGCTGTTATTTTTCTCCTTCATTGTTCGGATTGTCTTAGGTTTTAAACCCTGCTTTTGCGCTATTACAGTCACCTGTTCGAGCACTTTGTGAATTTGACTTTTAGGCGGCAGCTTGCTTTCAAAATATTTGATACCCTCCTGCACCTGCCCAAGTTGCTTGCCTAAGTCTTTCGCTGCAGAAGAAGCCTTTTCAATTTCAGCTAACTTATCCAGTTTTGTCTGAACCCGGGCCTTCTGCTCAGCCAAACCGGTGTTGGCAGGCTTAATCATATATCTATATGCAAGATAAGTTACGCCCAGCATCAAAACTAAAAGTACTGCTTTTCTTAAATCACTATTCATAATTTTTCCTCTTATGACCTGTCAGGATCAGCTTATCTGACACTTAATTTAAAAATTACTCCCTACTTTTTTACTCTCCTGAATACTATCCTCTTTGAAAGCTCCATTAACCCTTATTTTGCCAATGTCCTCTTCAGTGAGACTAACCTCTTTTCTAAGCATTGCTGTCAGCTTAAATTGTCTGAATACCATTTTATCTATTTTGTGTTCTTTTGATTCTACCAGCGCCACATTGTCCAGCAGACTTGAGTTGCCCAATCGTTTGATGTAGGCTGCAACCTGAAGGTCGGTTGGAGCAATGCCTTCAATGCTGATGTGTGTTTCCAACGTTTTTTCTCGTGGAATCATCATTGGTTCAGTCAGGCCTGATTTTTTAGCTTGCGACGCCTGATATTTATTGTTTGGCTTGCTGGTTGGCCGGGGTGTCTTCGGCTCTTTTTGAACAAGGTTTAGCTTTAAAAGAGAAGCACCAGATGGCAAATTATTCGTTAAAGATGCCAATAGAGTACTTCTCGGCACCAGTTCGAGTAGTTCTGCCGCGGTAAGTACCGTTTTCATCATTGCCTTGTACTTTTCCTGAAGCTCTTCTGATTGTTTCAGTGCCTCCGGTACCTGGGCCATCTTCGCATTTACACCTTTTTCCTCGGCCGTACACAGCCGCTGTCTTACCTTGATACTTGCAAACGAACCAACAAGCCCTGCCATCACAACAATAAGTAAAACAACGTATATCAAATTTGTTCTTTGAGATTCGCTGTTTTGAACATATTCATCAGGTACAAAATTTATGTTCTGCATTTCTCCACCTGTTCTTGTGACAAGCTAAGCCCAAAAGCAGTGGCCCAGCTGAATTGACATTGTCTTCTATCTATCCCAATATTGTAAGGGTCTTCAATCTTAACTGCCGCCAGACAGTCTCCCATCTGTGCCGGCATTTCCAGTTGTGTTGCGATTATTCTGTATTTATCTTTATCGCCTATCACTCCATATGGTGAACCTGAAAGAAAAATCAAACGCTCTATGCGTGCATTTTTATACATTGAACTGAATTGCCGTCTGCAGGAATTTAATTCCAGTACTAATCTTGTTATCATCTCATCGTTATCGACTTGTTTTGCTCCCATTGGTATCGAGTGGGCAAAAAGTGGATTCTTGTGGCGACAAATCACTATATTCGTAAAATCTGTTTCTATACTAAGCAGCATCACAATCGATTCGGTATCGGTTTTACGTCTCCCGAAAAATTTCGTATAACTATTTGTTAGTGCTATCGGCCAAACGCCGATTGATTTTATCGCCAACTGCGTCTTTTCATATATCGCAAGATGCCTGTCGATTTTCTCCCGCTCGGTTGCTATTACCATAACATTATCATTTTCGGTGGGAATGCACTTTATCATTGCCTTATCAAGTTCGAAGGGCAGCTTCTGTTTTATTTTTGGCAAAACAACGTCCTCAAGTTTGTCATCATCCGTCTTAGGCACTTTTATATGTTCGATAATAACTTCGTTCGCCGGAATTGCCGCTATGACGCTTCTGCCACGAAATTTACCGTTTGTTATTATCTTTTCAATGGATTCAATGGCCCATCTTTGCCAATTGGCGCTGCCGGGTCCTACACTCTCCGGCCGATTTTCACTGCCGCCGGCAACCAAAGTTACTTCCTTTTCATCGTTTCCAAGCTGAATCAGCTTCACTGAATCATTACCCATATCCACACCAATCGGATATGCACTTTTTTTTAAAAACCAAACCATATTAAGCTCACCTATTAAACTTTAAGGGCTATTAATGGGCGGTTAACCTTTGTCTTTCGCAGTGCCCACAATCACTTCATCGTTCTAATCCAACACCCACATTAAAGCTATAAGTACATATATTTTTTGAAAACAAACGTCTTTCTAATCTAAAATATAGAAAACGAAGCCTCAATCAGCTAATATCACACAAGAAAAATTCCCCTGTTTTGTAAAATATTGCGAAAATTTGCCTTGTCTTCCGATAAAATCCGTATTCTCAGTTTCTGATTGAAAATAGGTCTGTGAGTACTATTTATAGCTCTATGTTAAGCAGAATATTTTGAAGTCTTTGGTTTTAGCTTATGTTTGCCTTAGAAAGGAGATTTTTCAAAAACAAAAGGCTTTTTCCAAAAATAATTATAGACCGGCTGTATAGAATTTTTACCCCGGCATAAAAAAGTGATGTTTATAGGACTACCCCGGATTTGGCCTATTTTTTGATATACGCATTCAATCCGACTATAACAGGCTTTCCATCTATTA
>CAZTKW010000374.1:0-4233 GCA_964614315.1 uncultured Pirellulales bacterium | reverse complement strand
CGAACGTGTCGGCGGAGAGAAAAAAGTCAGGGTAGACGTTCGAATAATAAGTACTACAAACAAGGATTTGCTAAATGAGGTCACACAAGGCCGCTTCCGCCTTGACCTTTACTATCGACTAAGTGGTGTAAGACTGATTATCGCGCCTCTTAGGCAGCGCACCGAAGATATGCCTGAACTTGTATGGCATTTTGTAAATCTCTATGCGCGCCAGGTTCAGCGACGTATTACCAGGCTGGACCCGGCAATGATGGATATTTTTGCCAAATATCATTGGCCAGGCAATATCAGGCAATTACGAAATGTTGTGTTAGCATCGTTGATTTTAGGAGTTGGCCCGACTCTGTCGTTAGCTGATGTCTCGTGGCTTTTTGATGGCGTGCCTCAAACGCCCCAAATTGCACCTAATGACCGAGAAAAACTACAGCCACTCGCAGAAAGAGTAGATAGTAAAGAAACAGATAGTGATACAGAAGAACCACACATAGGGCGATATTCTACAAACGGTAATTCAGGGCTGAGCGGAATACCTCTTATACAGATAGAACGGCGGGCAATTTTGGACACCCTGCACCAAACAGCAGGCAATCAGACAAAAGCTGCAAAGGTGCTGGGCATCAGTGACCGTACCTTGCGAAGCAAACTGCGTCAATACCGACAGCAAGAAACTCTCCAGTTAAGCGGATAATAATATTCTTATAAAGAATAAGTGAGGCAAAGGCAAAAAATGGCAGATGAAGATGACGTGAAAAAACAGAAAGACACACAGGAAGATGTAAAGACAAATAGTGACAACGAGTCACAAAAAACCAGCAAACTCGGCAGTCTTTTACCGTGGATAATAATAGCTGTTATTATAATTGCTTGCGCCGGTACCGGTTTTGCTATCGGCCGTTTGTTCGCAGGTTCTGAATCAGTTGAGACCGCCGATTCCGCCGAACAGAACCAGCCAACTCAGGCAGATGAACTAAGAGGCAGTGATTCAAAGAAAGACTCACAGAAAAACTGGTATTACGATGAGCTAGAGCCTGTCGTCGCAAATCTTGATGAACCCGGTGTAACACGCTATGTTCGGGTGTCTTTAACACTGGAGGTCGACTCTGAAATCGACCCGAAAAAAGGTACCGCTTTTATCGAGAGCAAAAAGCCTCTCTTGAAAAACTGGCTTGCTATCTATTTAGCCAGCCTTACCCTCGAAGATATCAGAGGTGACAGGAACCTAAGACGTATTCAATCGCAGATAAGAGATGCTTTTAATGAAAAGCTTTTTCCAGATTCCAAACCTCAAATCAAGTACGTTCTTATTAAGGAATTCGCTATACAATGACCAAGACCCTTAATAACAATTTGAGCCGAGAGAAAATACAACAGCTTCTGGCCGCTGTCGGTTCCCGGAAAACAGAGGATGACACACAAATAGAATTTACAAAATATGATTGGCACCAGCCTCACTACTTTAGTAACGATAAAGTCGAAAAACTCGGCAATTTTACAGAAAAAATAGCCTCAGCGATAGCTGAAAAATTTGCTGAACTTTACAACAGCAATTTCGAGGTGACGGTCACTTCGACCACACAGCACTTTGCTAACGAATTGTTTGAACAAACCCAGAATAATAAACAAAATAACTATTACCTGTCTTTCGGCACCGAGCAGGATCATCCCTGTGGATACCTCAGCATATCCAGCCAAACCGCCATTGACTTGGTAACACAATTGCTTGGAGATACCAAATCAGAAGAAGACCCGGACAAAACTTTCTCAGAATTGGAAGAATCGCTATTATTGGATATATTAACGAGGTCTATCAAGGCATTTTCAAGCTCTGATAGTAGTTATGGTTTCCTGCCGGCCAAAAGTATTATAAAAGAACGGTTGCCTTTTGAAATGCAAGGCATAGAGGAACTGTGCAAGATTACTTTTGGCATTGCGAAAACCGATTCGGAAAACAGCTTCGAAGTTCATATGTTGATATTTTGTGACAAACTTCAAGCCGTTGCAGAAAAAAACTTCAACACCGACGCTCAGTTTTCTTCTCAGGATATTTCAAATGCAATTATTGAGCATTTACACAAAATGTCGCTTTCTGTTACAGGTCAATTGGCTTCTACACACTTAACTTTCGAGCAAATAATAAGTCTTATGCCAGATGATATACTGTTACTTGATAAAAAAATCGATGATTCGATGGAGTTAATTATTAAAGACCAAACTGTCTTTCGCGGCCGGCCCGTGAAATCAGCCGGAAACTACGCCGTGGCAATTATGGAAATTAACAAAGAATAAAGGGTTAAACGTCAAAAATTATAGACCTCTGAATTAAAAGGAAATAAATATGGCAGATACAGCTGTAGAGGAAAAAACAGAACAGCAGCAGCAAAACGACGCCGAACAAGAGGATTCTAAGACACAGGCACAATCTGTTGACTTTCCGGAAGCTGCTGACACCGGTGCTGCAGGTACAGGTGGAAGCATCGACATTTTACTGGATATGAATATACCTGTCACCGTTGTAATTGGCAAAAAGGAGATAACTATCCGGCGGCTTTTACAACTCGGACCAGGCACGGTATTGCCGCTGGATAAATCTATTGAGGCGCCGGCGGATTTATACCTGAAAGATACTATGTTTGCCACTGGAACTATAGTGGTAGTGGATGGACGGTTCGCCGTCAAAATAAAAGAGGTTCTCGGCCTTGGCAATCATACCCAAAGCCCTGCTCAAACCTGATGAGCCTGGTACAAAAGCAGATATAGAGCAAAAGGTTAAATAATGGCGGTTTCTCGTAAAACAACTTCAACTGCGTCAGAATTGCAAAGTATGCCACTGGCTTCTCGTAGTAATATTGTTTTAGCTGTGGGTATGGTGACGGTTCTTGCCACACTGTTAATCCGTCTGCCGACGCCTCTGCTGGATATACTTTTAGCCTGCAGCATATCCTTGTCGATAGCCGTTTTAATAATTACCCTGTCATCAAAAGAGGCTCTTGAATTATCTACTTTCCCTTCGTTGCTTCTTTTTGTAACGTTGTTTCGTCTTTCTCTCAATGTTGCCTCGACCAGGTTGATACTTCTACAGGGCAATGCCGGAAGAATTATTCAGACCTTTGGTGATTTTGTTGCCGGTGGCAGCTTCGTCGTGGGCATTGTAATCTTCTTAATACTTTTTATCATACAATTTATAGTGGTTACTAAAGGAGCCGAAAGAATAAGCGAAGTTGCTGCTCGTTTCACCCTTGATGCTATGCCAGGCAAGCAAATGGCAATTGACGCAGACCTTAACGCAGGAGCTATCACCGAGGCACAGGCCAACGAACGCAGATCCAAAATTGTCAAGGAAAGCGAATTTTATGGTGCAATGGATGGTGCCAGCAAGTTCATTCGCGGTGATGCCAAGGCTGGAATTATAATCACCGCCGTTAACATAATTGGCGGAATAATGATGGGGTATTCACATGGTATGACTGTCGCCGCTGCCATAAAAACCTACTCCATTCTTTCCATTGGAGATGGACTTGTAAGCCAGATACCATCGATGATAATCTCCATAAGTTCAGGCTTCCTCGTAACTAAAATATCTTCACAACGCAGTCTCAGTCATGACCTTTCACGACAGTTTCTAACAACAGGCCAGCCCTTGTTAATCGCATCTGCTATCATTGCCGCAATGGCGCTTGTACCGGGTCTGCCGGCGGTACCTTTCTTATTGCTTGGTGGCTCTGTCGCGTTAATTGGCAGAACCGCCACTAAATTTGAAAAAGCCCAAAAGAAGAAAGCTGAATCTCCGTCAACCCAACAGACAAAAGAAGAGAAACAACCGGTTGAAGAAATGTTGGATGTCGATAGAATTTCTGTAAATGTCGGGGTGCGATTAATTAGCATGGTTGACCCTCGCAAAAACAGCACCATCTTCGACCGTATTGGAGCATTGAGAAGAAAATATGCCCAGCAACTCGGAATAATTATACCGCTTGTGCGTATACGGGATAACATCTCACTCGAACCTACTGTTTATGAGATTAGAATAGCGGAGATGCCGATAGCAAAGGGACAATTGGAACCCGATATGTTTTTGGCGATGGATTCCGGCAATGTCCGGACCAAAGTCTCCGGCCGCCAAACTACAGAGCCTGTTTACGGCCTGCCCGCACTATGGATTGCTCCGGAGGATAAGGAAAAAGCTGAAATAAACGGATATGTTGTTATCGACCCGGAATCCGTTTTTATTACACA
>CAZTKW010000373.1:0-4238 GCA_964614315.1 uncultured Pirellulales bacterium | reverse complement strand
ATCCCGGGACAACCGGCGTCGTAGTATAGCTTTCCGTCTATATTATACCAGGGGTATTCCCGACAGCCTCTAGGTCTATCGGCATAAAGTGAGCAGAGGCCTTCTTTGAGCAGGCAACAGCCGGACTCGTCCGATTTTATAAACATCCCGTGTTCATCTTTTAGAATCCATTGGTGACCTATCTTTTGAGCTTCTTCGGGAGTAACAACAGGCATACCCAGAAGTTTGCAGCAGATGGCACATTTGTCAGCCAGGCAATCAAGGCGTGTAAATTCGGTGGCTGGCACTAAATGAAGGAGGCCGTTTCTTCTGGCGTTGATAACTGTTTTTATTAAGGTCCAGTTCATACCTTGTTTTGTAACTTTCTTAGTTTGTCGGTTAAAAAGCCGATGCAGAGAATAAGTGTTGATACAACCAGGCTGGAGACCGGCGCCAGAAAAACGAGGTTTGTGTTCGTAGTTAGTCTGCCGTATACAGCAGTGCCCCATCCTGTTACAAAACCTGTTGTTATTGCCAGAGCAGCCGGCGTCGAAAGGGTCTTGAGTTGTTCCCTCTTTAGAAACAGAGCTGAAATTACAAGTGGACAGAGGCCGAGTTGTGCTCCATATATCGCAAAAACCAAATCTGCAATTGAGAAGCCGGCAGTTGAGAGCAATTGTACGAGTATGGTCGAAATTATGGCTGCGAGTACAAGTATGGTCCTTGAGATACCGAGTTCTTTTTTGGATTTGAGTCTGTCTTCGAGAGAGTGTTTTCTTATGTGCGAAAAAACGTCTTCATAAAGCGTGTGTGATACGGCTATTAGCTGGGTGGAGGCGGTCGAGAGCATAGCTCCGTATAATCCTAACACCACAAAGAACAAAACACAGGCCGGAAAAAACCCTTTAGTGTTTCCAATAACATTGAGCACCAGCACCAATGGGTTGCCGCTGTCTGCAGGTTTAACTATCATAAATGCAAAGCACGCCAGTATTGCGAATGCCCCCCAGGTTGCGGCGGAGGTAAAAACACTTTTCCATAATCCGCCGATGACAGTTCGATTTTTTTGGGCCCCGGCTATCCGTTGCCATATACTCATATCCGAAATGAAAGTCGGGACGTTAATTACAAAGATACCCAAAAGAAATGCTATGAGTCCTTCTCTATAAGAAAAATCGAGCGTGCCCGACGGTATATTATTAAAGTTTTGAGCCCAGCCGCCATGAGTTACTACATAGGAAATATAAAACAGGGGCAGCGAAAAAAGTAATAACCAGATTGAAAACATTTGTATTCTGTCGGTTACAATTACCGCTCGAAAACCTCCTACAGCAGTATATACAAAAGCGACCACCGACAAAACTATGACAACGACCCAAGCGGGGATGCCCGGTACCAGACCTGCAAAAAACTTTGAACCGACGGTCAATTCGATGGCAAAAGCCCCCAGGAAGCCTAAACTGGTGCAAACAGCTCCTACGTAAGAAAGGGCCTCGGAACTGAATTCTGTGCCTAAGAACTCGTGCAGCGTTGGGCGGTGGTCGTATTCGGCGATTCGTTTCCAGATTCTTTTTGCAAATAACCTTACGAGCCATAGGCCTGCTGAAGTGGTAATGACAGTCCAGAGCAGCCATATACCGAGGTTACGAGCCAGTTCGAAAAATGCCATTACAACAGTGGCAAGCGAAATAGTAGTCGCCACGGTGCTGGCGGAAAATTCGGATGAATTTTTCACACGGGCCTGTCTGTTAAATGCCAGCGGAAGCAGGTCGGCGACATCTTTTGTTCGTCGTCCCAGGAAAAGGCCAACTGCAATGTAGACGATAAAAGCCAGTAAAAGTGCACTTATTACAATAATGGCCATAATCAATCCGCCCTGCTTTCACAGATTTGCAGTTCGACGTTAATTCTTTTCTTCAGGCCCTGTGGGATATTTGAATATTTGCCTTTTACAATCTCTACGAGCACTCGCAGTTCCGGGCCGGGATACAATTCCACGTTCCAACCCTGCTCGCTCAACGCATTGAAAACAGCTATTTCTTCCATAAGATATTGAGAGGAAAGCTCTATGGCATCTTCCATTGGTACCGCTAATGTGCGTTTTTGCTTAGCCTGTCTTTTTGCAAAAGAAAATGCGTCCCTTGTAACGGCTGTTTTGAAATTGGGGTCCGAGTTGAAAAGGCCATCTATGGCGGCTTTGGACTTTTTAAACTCATTGGTTTCAAGACACGGTTTCCATCTGGTTATGGAGATTTTATCGTTGTCCAGTTGCTCAAAGAGCTGGCTTGTCTGGAGAATAAATAAGTCACCTGCATCCTGTGAGGCTTTTACTGCTTTATCGCCTGGCAGGCCGTTGAATATCTGTTCGTTGTACCGCCGCAAATAATCTCCTATTATCACCAGGCTCCGGTCGAAATTTGCGGTAGCCCATAACAGCAGCGCCTGCAGTGACTTTCCATAAAACACGGGATTATCGATACTTATGCCGAGGTAGCACTGCTTGAAAGAAAACAACTCTTCTTCGGACACTTTGGGTGTTGTTTTTACTATGCTGACACAATATGAGTCAATATTTTCAAAGTGTGAATCCGATATCACTGCATAATTCCTTAATATCAACTAGTTTTGCACATGTTTCATCATAGGCCAGGCTTGTGCCGTAAATGTCTGCGGCGGTTGAACCCGAAGTGGCATTGTCAATGAATGGGACTACATAGCCGCTATTCATAATATAAATCCAGAGGTTGTTCATCGCAACATCCCTGTATAACAGGACTCGGTCTATTTTATCGGTATTGCTTTTTCCGGACTCGATAGTTAGTTTTTCATTTACAATTTCGTCGAAGCTGTTTAGTTCCCGTTCGTATTTGACACGTTCTGACTCAAACTTTGCTTTGAGACAATCGGCTATTCTTTGATGTATAGGCCCGCTTTGGATTTCGGGTTTATCGCGATGAATTATCAGCATTTTCTGGAAATTTTCCTGCCAGAGAAAAGTGTAATCAAAGGTGTCAACGTCCAGTATGATTTCAGGTTTTCTAACGATTCCGATTATGTGTGAGATTCTGTTCTTGTGTGAAGATTCCCAACCGGCCAGTTCTCCCGGGGTTACACGGGGAGTGATATTTTTGAGGTTATCAATCAACTGCAGTACCGTGTCAAGATAGAAAGGGGCGACTCCCTGCAGGATGTTGCCGATTTTATTATACAGTTGTCCTGAAATAGGATACTGATAAGTCGGCGTCATAAAATTATCGAACTGGTCGGCTGTGAAGATAACAGGTTCGGTTGTTAAAAACGATTCCAATTCCTTGACAATACCCTGTGCTGTAATTTGTTTGGCGACTTCAGCGGGTTCAGAGGTGTCGATTACTTTCCAGATTTTGTCGAATCCTTTTAAGACCTTTACCAGTGCAGGATTTGCCTCTGTTAGGAGGGTGGCAGTGGTTTGCATATCTTTAATTGATTGCTTTGCCGAGTCGAGTATCTGAATGGCAACCAGTAGCTGGGATAATGGGACAAACTCGATGGTATCGAATGTCTGGACAATTTTTATGGCTCGTGATGGATGGAGTATTGCAGAACCAGCTTCAATCATTCGATAATGTGAAGCCGCCAGACCTAAGCGCGATGCTATTTCAGAAGACGAGATGCCTCCCATCTTGTCCCTTGTGCTCTGAAGCACGAGCCCAAGTGCCTGAGCTAAAGGGTTTTTAACCTTTTGAGCCATCATTTTCTCCTTGTTTAAGCCCTGTTTTTCAATTGCCTGTATTGAAGCGGAAAAGGGCGTACTTACTAAAATTATACCTCTTCTGCTAAAAAGAGCAAACTAATTTGTCAAAATATTAGTCTGAATATAGTTAGTATGGAGGTTTAAGTCCTTATATGGCATATGTTTATAAAATTAGACAGAAATATGCAAAAAAAATCATACAAAAATGAAAAAAAAGCTTGACTTTTTTAGAACATCTGTTCTAATATATAGTAGAAGCTAATGAATGAAACCACTTGATATTTGGAAAGGAAAGAAAGATGGCCCTGACAAAGAACAAAACGACGGACACGCAACAAAGACATTCGCTCTTTGGCCAGCCTGCTATCTATCCATTTAATATATCGAAGGAAGAACAAATAAGGCCTGCTGAATTAAAAAGGATTTAGAGAAAGGAGGCGTACTATGTTAACGCTAAGATATCGGAAAATTGTTGAGTTTGTTTTTGTTACAGAGTTTTATGTTTTGTTTGATTCGAGCGAGAATT
>CAZTKW010000372.1:0-4287 GCA_964614315.1 uncultured Pirellulales bacterium | reverse complement strand
GCTGGTTGTCTTTGCAATTATTGGCGGCTGCCGTGATGACAATACCAACAGTGAGCCACAGGTAGTCAGGACTGCGAACGGGATGGAGATGGTTAATATAGCCGGGGGACATTTTGAGATGGGCAGCACAGCAGGGGATTTTGATGAACTGCCTGTGCATAAGGTATGGGTCAGCTCTTTTTTGATGGATAGATATGAAGTGGTTCAGGAGGAGTTCAGGAAGTATGAACTTTCCGACCCCTCGCATTTCAAGAACCCAAAGCATCCGTTGGAACAGATGAACTGGACGGATGCAGCTACTTATTGTAATGAGCGTTCTCGTGCAGAGGGCCTTGAGATTTGCTACGATGAAGAAACTTGGGACTGCAACTTTCTGGCGAACGGATACAGACTTCCGTCGGAGGCGGAATGGGAATATGCGTGTCGTGCAGGTACGAATACGAACTATGAGTTTGGTAACGATTCGCGGAAACTTAAAGATTATGGGTGGTATGCCGAGAATTCATCGAGGAGGACACATCCTGTTGGCGAAAAGAAGTCTAATGCGTGGGGGCTTTTTGATATATACGGAAACGTGGCGGAGTGGTGTAATGATTATTATTCAGAAAACTACTACAGGGAAAGCCCGGAAAAAGACCCAAGAGGACCAGATGAGGGAGAGGAAAAAGTGCTGCGGGGCGGTGCATGGAACTCAAGTTCCGAAGGCTGCCGCTCGAGCTATCGTTCGAGCGACCCTTCGATAAATGATACGTGCCTTTCAAGCGATGCCATAGGTTTTCGCTGTGTAAGAAGGATATTTCACGGCGGTTTGGTCGAGGAACTTATGCAAAAGGAGAAACAGATGCCCGAGAAAGCAAAAACAGGATTTCTTTACGATGATATTTATCTCAAGCACCTAACAGGCAGCGGCCACCCGGAGGCTCCTGAGAGATTAACGGTTATAGTTAACAGGTTAAAAGAAAAGGGATTATATGGACAGTTATCAGAGCTTAAATCATCGCCGGCACCGGTGGAATGGATTACTACCATTCACAGCCGTGAATATGTGGAGCGAGTTAGAAAGAGTTGCCAGAAGGGTGTTAAATATCTTGACTCTATGGATGTGCCAATTTCGGAGCAATCTTACGATGCAGCAGTAGCTGCTGTTGGGGGGGTGCTTTCAGCGGTTGACGCTGTTATCGACGGTGAAATTGAAAATGCGTTTTGTGCGGTCCGTCCTCCGGGTCACCACGCAATGGAGGATAAGGCGATGGGATTTTGTATTTTTAACAATATCGCCATCGCAGCCCGCTATATTCAAAATAAATACCTTTTGGAGAGGGTGCTCATAGTTGACTGGGATGTTCATCATGGAAACGGTACCCAGGCGGCATTCTACGATGACCCGAACGTTCTATATTTCAGTGTGCACCAATACCCGTTCTACCCAATGACCGGAGATGAGTCTGAGAGGGGGACGGGGAAAGGTATGAACTACAATATTAATGTGCCTATGCCAGCCGGCTGCGGAGATTCAGAGTACAAGGAGGCATTCGAAGAGATACTCAGACCTGCGTCGCTTGCCTTTGAGCCGGAGTTTGTGCTTATATCCGCCGGCTTTGACGCTCAGGAGATGGACTTGCTCGGAGGAATGGGAGTAACAGCGGAAGGATTTGCGGAACTGACGCGGATTGTTAAGGGGCTTGCCGAGCGATGCTGCGAGGGGAGGGTCGTTTCCATTCTTGAAGGAGGGTATAACCTTAAGAACTTACCTGAGGCGGTCGAAGCACATATAAGAGTTTTGATGGAGAGAGGCACTTAAGCAGATGCTTTTTCAAAGCTGGATATTCCTGTTTTTTTTTCTTGTGTTCTACGCGGTTTATTTGGCCGTGAAAAAAACGAGATTTAGAAACGCTTGGATACTTATTTGTTCGTATATCTTTTATGGGTGGTGGGAGCCATGGTTTCTCATTCTTATCGCTTATTCGACTCTGGTTGATTATGCAGCGCTTGCGATAATGGAAAAAAGCAGGCGCAGAAAAATCTGGCTTTCGGTGAGCATAATAAATAATCTTTCTCTGCTGGTTTTCTTTAAGTACAGCGGCTTTATCACCGAAAATGTGAACCTTTTGTTTTCTTTACTTGGGACGTCATATAAGCTGCCACTTCCCGGTATTTTTTTGCCCGTCGGTTTATCATTCTATATTTTCAAGTCGATAGGTTATGTTGTTGATTGCTATCGCGGTGAGGTGGAGAGAGAGAAAAACATAATACGGCATGGGGCCTTTGTATCCTTCTTTCCGATACTGTTGGCCGGTCCGGTCGAGAGGGCCAAGAACCTGCTCGGTCAGTTGCGGGAGTCTTTGAAGATTTCGGGGCAGGATGTGGCAGATGGCTTTAGCTTGTTTATAGTGGGGCTCTTTAAGAAAGTTGCGCTGGCTGACTGCCTGGCCCTTTATGTCGATAAGGTATATGACGCACCAGGAGAATATCAATCAGCGGCCTTGATTTTGGCAACCTTTGCCTTTGGATGGCAAATATACTTTGACTTCAGTGGTTACAGCGATATGGCTCGCGGGATTGGCAGGATGATGGGGTTTCGAATTATGCTCAACTTCAACAATCCTTACCTTGCCACCGGCCTGGGTGACTTCTGGAGGCGATGGCATATCAGCCTTTCGAGCTGGTTCAGAGATTATGTCTACATACCTTTAGGGGGGAACCGCAAAGGTAAATTCAACACATACAGGAATATATTTCTAACGATGATGCTGCTTGGGTTCTGGCATGGTGCGGCCTGGACTTTTATCATCTGGGGAGCTTTGCATGCGTTCGTCCAGAGCCTGATGAGAGGATTGGAGAGAAGCCGGTTTTACGAAGAAAGTGTCCCAAAAATTATGAAGCAGGTGTTTGTTTTTGCTTTTGTCACGTTTGCGTGGATATTCTTTCGCGCAGCAAGCTGGGATGATGCCTCTGTTATAGTAACAAGGATATTTACAACAGGTGCTGCAAATCCAAACTTTCCATTATTGTTTGTGTTTCTGATATTCTCGGTTTGGCTATATCAGTACATATATGAGTCGCGGTTCAGGTGGTTTTTGAGACACTCGGCTGTAAGGACAGGCGCCGTAGTTTTAATGATTCTTTACCTTATGGTCTTTGTCTCTTCGAGCAATCAGGCTTTCATTTATTTACAGTTTTGAAGGAACCGGTTCAAAAAGGCAACGGATTATGACAAAAGAGGATACTTTTGAAGCTGAAAAAAAACACATGGCTGCATCAGGACAGTCTTTTGTGTTTTCTTCAAACGAGGTTCGTCTTTCGGTGCGTCAGTTGATTTTCGCTTTAGGCCTTGTGGGCGTACTTTTGTATTTGGTTTCTATCTTTTGGGTTGGGGTGGAGCAATTCGAGGTTGGGAGTGACTACCGCTTTCCATATCAATTGAGTAATGACTATTGGCTTTATAGCAGTTATTGCCGAACAATTTGTGCAGATGAAAAGACCGTCATCATTGGGGATTCAGTTATGTGGGGTCAATATGTTAAAAGAGACCAGACACTCGCATATTATCTAAACGAACTGGGGGGCAGGGACAGCTTTGCCAACCTTGGAATAGACGGCGTCCATCCTGCGGCACTATGCGGTTTAATCGAATACTACGGCGGCGCCATTTCAGAAAAACGGGTTATCCTGCATCTTAATCCTTTATGGATAAGTTCCAAAAAGCATGACCTTCAAATTAGTAAAGAGTTTCGTTTCAATCATCCGCGGCTGGTCCCACAGTTCTTTCCTAAGATTCCCTGCTACAGCGCTTCGATATCAGCGAGACTGGGGATAATTATCGAGCGCAATGTACCTTTTTTCGGATTTTCAAGACACTTGCAGTTAGCCTATTTCAAGGATGAGAACGGCGTCGGCAGGAACCTGCCTGCGTGGGCGATGGCGCACTCATACGACAATCCTTTCAGAGTTTTTACATTTGAGGTTGGCGATTTTACCGAGGACCTTCGTTATGAACCTAAACCGTGGACTGAAAGAAGCGCAACAAAACTCGATTTGCCGTGGGTCGAACTTAAGACATCGCTGCAGTGGAGTTCATTCCAGCGACTGGTTGAGATTCTCCAAGAGAGAAGGAACACGGTACTGGTTCTTGTCGGGCCGTTGAATGAGCATATGCTGAATGAGAAAAGCCTCGCAGCCTACAGCGAAATCAAGAAGGACATTGGGGTTTTGCTGAAGGAAATGAACATCTCTTATTACATTCCTTCAGTGTTACCCAGCGAATCCTATGCCGATGTCAGCCATCCC
>CAZTKW010000371.1:0-4330 GCA_964614315.1 uncultured Pirellulales bacterium | reverse complement strand
AAAATCAAACAAGCCTTAACAAAACAATAGAATTATCTCTTGCCGATATGAATATTCAAAGGGCGGCGTTGAGCGTTTTTGTGGAGAGAGCCAAAGACAAACCGGCAGAAGTTCAAATAACCACCTCCTGCAGCCGGGGCAGACAAACTCTCAGGCACAAGGAGAAGTACGGTATTGGTCCGTCGTGAGCCATTTCTTTTTTGAGCCTATAGTGCCTGGGAGAATCGGTTAATCAGTTTTGCAGGAATTTCCAGGTCTTTTACTTCAAAACAATCCAGCGAATATTAATCTTTGACAATGGGACAGGGATTTTATATAAGTCACCGGACTTAAACAGTGTTTTTATGAAGGCGAAATATGAAGATACATCCCGTTGATATAGTTATTATTATATGCTATTTGTTCATTGTTGTGATAACGGGGGTGTGGCTTTCCAAACGGGCGTCTAAAAATCTCAACTCCTATTTTCTGGGCGGCAAGAAACTGCCGTGGTATCTACTCGGTATATCCAATGCGTCGGGGATGTTCGATATCACCGGGACGATGCTCCTGGTGTACTGGCTTTTTGTGTACGGGCTTAAAAGCTCTTTCATTCCGTGGGTGTGGCCGACCTTTAACCAGGTATTTTTAATGATTTACCTTGCGATATGGATAAGGCGGTCGAATGTTCTGACGGGTGCGGAATGGATACGCACGAGATTCGGCCGGGGGCCGGGGTCGGAACTTTCTCATATAAGTGTCGTGATATTCGCGCTTGTTACCGTGGTCGGCTTTTTGAGCTATGCGTTTCAGGGTATCGGCAAATTTGCGGTTGTTTTTTTTCCGTGGGATTTTTCACCGGAAGTTTACGCGATTTTGTTTATGAGTATCACCACCATTTATGTAATCCTCGGCGGCATGTACAGTGTAGTGCTGACGGACTTGATTCAATATATCATATTGACGACGGTTTCGGTTTTCATCTGCTGTATTGCCCTTGGGCGGGTCAGCAGCGAGCAGCTTGCGTCTGCGGTTCCGGAGGGCTGGTCGAGTATCAGCTTTGTGTGGCGTCTTGACCTTGACTGGTCGGGTTTGATAGAGGCTGTGAATACGAAAATATCCGGTGACGGGTATTCACTGTTCGGCATCTTTTTGATGATGGTTTTGTTTAAGGGATTTCTTGCAAGTATGGCCGGGCCTACACCCGGGTACGATATGCAGCGTGTGCTGGCGGCCAAAGATTCGAAGTCAGCGGCCCTTATGAGCGGCTTTGTGTCGCTGGTGCTATTTTTTCCGCGATACCTGATGGTAGCAGGCATTACGGTGCTTGCTTTGGTATTCTTCAGCGGCGAGTTGAATACGATGGGTCCGGATGTCGATTTCGAACAGATTCTTCCTTATGTCATCGGCAACTTTATCCCTGTGGGCCTGGTTGGATTTACATTGGCCGGTCTGCTTGCGGCGTTTATGAGTACGTTCGATTCAACGGTCAACTCCGGAGCGGCATATATAGTTAACGATATTTATAAAAGGTACATCAATAAGAACGCTTCGGACAGGAAATATATCCGGATAAGTTATATCAGCTCGATATTAATTGTGATAGTCGGCATCTGTTTCGGTTTTTTGACCGAATCAATCAACACGGTGCTGACGTGGATAGCGGCCGGTCTTTACGGCGGGTATATCGCGCCGAATGTTTTGCGATGGCACTGGTGGCGTTTGAACGGGTACGGTTACTTTGCCGGTATGATTTCCGGTTTAGTATCGGCCCTTGTTTTGCCGACGCTGCTTCCCGGGCTTACGGCTCTTGAGAGTTTTCCGCTTAGTCTTGCCCTGAGTGCTGTCGCTTCGGTGGTGGTGAGCCTGCTGACGCCCGCCGATACTGAAGAAACGCTCAAAGGATTTTACAGGCAGGTGCGTCCGTGGGGATTCTGGAGGCCGATACATCTGAAGGTGATGGCGGAAAATCCTGATTTTGCGACAAAGGCCAACTTCAAAAGGGATTCGGTCAATGTCGTAGTGGGTATCGTGTGGCAGCTTATGTTTACGACTATACCCATCTTCCTTGTGATTAAAGATTTCAAACCGATGGTGATTTGCATTGTTATACTGGCTGTAACATCGGTGTTTTTGAAATACAATTGGTACGATAAGCTCGAAAAAGATTAGGCTGGTCGATAAACAGCAATTTTTCCGGGCTGATGTGGGGGTTTTTTACAGTTGCTCGTCTTTAAGGAAATCGAGCACTTCATCGACATAACAAAATGCCAGTCCTGTTACGGTATCGGCACAGCCGTAATAAATCGCAATCCTGCCTGTGGCGGCATCCTGCAGTGATGCACATGGGAAAACGACATTCGGTACATCGCCTACGCATTCATATAGAGTGCGAGGGTTCAGGAGGTACTGTCTCGACCTGTATATTACTTTCCAGGGTTTGTCAATGTCGAGCAACGCTGCGCCCATACTGTAGACAAAGCCGTTGCAGCTTCTCAGTACGCCGTGATAAAAGAGCAGCCAGCCCTGCGTGGTTTCAATCGGGATGGGCCCTGCACCGACTTTTGTGCACTGCCAGTCGCATTTGCCGCTTTTGGCGTCTTTTGTAGGCGACATAACATGCCGGTGGCGGCCCCAGTGAATCAGGTCGGGGCTTTCGCTGAAAAATATGTCTCCGAAGGGGGTGTGGCCGGTGTCACTGGGACGGCTGAACATAGCGTATTTGCCGTTTATTTTCCTCGGAAACAGAACGCCGTTTCGGTTGTAGGGGAGAAATGAATTCTCCATCTGGCCGAAGGTCTTAAAATCGTATGTATATGCCATCCCGATTGTATAGCCATGATAGTTGTTGCACCAGGTTACATAATACCTGTCTTCGAGGCGGCAGACGCGGGGGTCGTATCCTTCCACAAATTCGGCAATTTCCGGCTCATCGCAGACAAACTCAATCGGCTGTTCGTCGATTTCAAAGGTAAATCCGTCTTTGCTTTTGCCGCTGTGCAGCCGCATGGTCCTTGATTTATCGTCCACCCGAAATACCCCTGCAAATTCGCTGTTATAGGGTACGACCGCACTGTTAAATATGCTGTTGGAGCAGGGGATGAGGTCTCGCTCAATCACGGGATTTTGGGCATAGCGCCATACGACGCTGGAGCAGTTTTTTGGGCGGTCCTGCCAGGGAATATTCGGCAAAGGCTCTGCGATAATGGTCTTTTGTGAATCCATCCTGTTTCTCCAGAGTAATCAGTATTTATTAGTTTGTATTATTGCAGACACAATATGTTTTTGCTGCGTATAATGTCAAGAATAATGTTTATTCCGGCCCAGAGGCGGGGAACGAAATACGGTGTCGCCTGTATGCCAAATTCAGGCCGGGTTTTCCGGAATGGGGGGTAAAGCTGTGAAAAGAAAGACGGGCCGATTTGCTTTTAGCTGCGCCGATAAAAAAAAGGCCGGTCACTAAGTGCCGGCCTTTTCTGTCTAACAATCATCATGACTTATGGTACGAAGTCGGCATCCGGAAGGTGCACCATCCAGCCGGTGCCTACCGTCCAGTCCGGCTCATTCTGCCTGGCCACCCCTACGTCGTAGTTGCGGTCCCACTTCAGTAGCCACAACTCCTTAAGCTGAATAGTTCTGACGGAGCGGTCAACGAAAGCCCCGTTGATATGTCCGCTGTGTCGCGGGATGCAGTAAACACCCAAACCGTCGCCGTTTGCATAAGTGGTCGCCCTGAATTCCGCTCCTTCATATAATGGAGGGTCGCAATGCCAGTCCCCCCAACTGGTAACGAATGTTGCATCCAGAAACATCGGTATCTCGCCTGCATTTTTAACATCGTCACGCCTCCAGGCACTTTCGCTCCAATCGACACCTCTGTCTGGATCGTGATAAATAGCTCCGTTTGTGCCGTAGCTTCCCCAGTCTCCTTGTTTTCCGCCGCCCACGAATGCCCAGCTCAATGGCCCGCCCCAGGGTTCGAATGTTGAACCGCACATGTCAGTTGGGTCACGGTCGGTAGGTATCGCAGCTTCCGGGCAGCACTTTTCAGCCTGTCTTATACTTTCGTCTTCCTTATCCTCGCCATAGTACGGCCTGAGAGCCGCCATCCAAGACCCATTGTTTCTTTGTTTCCAGCCTTCCATAAAATACCCGTTGTTATCTCCGGTGTACATAGCAAATATAGCACACCATTGTTTCAGGTTCGACTGGCAGATGACCTCTTTTGCCTGTCTCCTGACCCTTGCCAGCGCCGGCATCAGGATTGACATCAACAGGGCTATAATTGCGATTACCACTAAAAGCTCGATTAGCGTAAATCCACGTCGTTTATACATGATAATCCTCCCTA
>CAZTKW010000370.1:0-4342 GCA_964614315.1 uncultured Pirellulales bacterium | reverse complement strand
GGTTTTCTATATAATCATACCCCGGTTTATCCAATTTGGGGCAGAGCCTATAGTAGCGACGGAATGTGGATATCGACCGTTGTTGTCGGTTGCGAAACAAGTGAGGGCAATGACGATTTGCCGCTGATTTTCCATAGTCTGAATCGTCCGTGCATGGCGTCTTGCTTTAGCCATTACGGGGAGCATAACACCAATCCAGGTCATAATAATGGCCATAACCACGATAAGTTCAAGCAGAGAGATGCCCTTGCGAGATTTTATCTTTGCAGCGTTTTTGAAGCGTTTAGTAATAATAGAATTTTCTCCGCACTATGGTTTCAACGGACTATCACGTTTGTCCAGATTATAACGCCGAGCACTTTTTTTATTTCATATATGGGAGCGGGGCCGTGAAGAACCATCTCACCGCCTCGCTCCAACCTTCACGTTTTAAGATTAAATCAGTCTTTCTAAAAAAGAGTTTTAAGCGGTTATTGCGAACCAGGTTCGGCTAATTTTAAGAGCCACAGTTGGGGCATTTCTTTTTCCTGGGGTATCGGGGAATCGCCGCAGGAGGGTTCTGCAAAGTCATCGTCAAGCCGGTCAATATCCTCGAGATAAGAAAAGTTCAAGACACCATAAAGGCCCATTGTCTGCGGCGTTGAGAAAATGATTTTTTCAATAATATCCCTTTCGATGTCGATGGTGTAAATCAAGTTCATTTTTGGTGTGTTTAGAACGATTTCGGCTTTATTTCCGGCAGGTATGAATTTGGTCTCAAATGGGACACTTTTTTCGGCGGCGTCCCTTCGTACCGTATCGATAGTATGCAGTCCCATCCAATGGCGGTTTAGAGCCTTGAAGAAAGTTCCGGGTGGGTAGTTTGTGAGCATTCTGCCGGCATCATCATATATAAATGCGCCGTCGGTACCATCGTGAATCATCATCTGGCCATATACCCTCAGTTTCAGCCAGGGGGGATGTTGTTTGCCTGCGTGGTAAACGAATGGAATGCGTCCATTTCCAGAGACTTTTATTCCTGCCATATTGCCTGAAATAGTGAAATAGGTCCAGCCGCGTTTATGCATAGGGTCCCGATTATCGACAACTTTTACTCCATCAGGGAAGCTGTATCTAAAGTATTCCTCGTCCAAAACATTGTAGTTATAAATTAACTGGGGTTGATTGGCGTTGTGGTTTATGCTAACGAGCAGAGCCCGGCCTTCAGTGGGAACATATAGCATTTGGTCCGGCTGGCCTTCGGTCGTCGTAAGGAACTGCCGCAAGGGGAGGCTGTCGGTGGGGAGGCGCTGAACAGCCAAGTTGCTTTGCCAGTACCTGTGATTTTTAATGTAAACGGTTCCAGCGGTCCTGTCGAAGAAGTAGTTTGCACGGTCGTTTTGTAGGAGCTGATGGTAAGATTGTTTTGCCTGCGGGTCCCACTTTAGAAGCCGTGTCATTACCGGTCCGTTTGTTTCTTCTGGGAAATAATACCAACACTGCTGTTTTGCATCGGCTGGCTGATTAGCGACGGGCAAATGCTGTGCGAATTTTTCTTTAACCGCAACTGTGGTTTTTTCAGCCCACGACATCGGCTTATCAATCCATGACGGAGCGGTGACAGAGCAGACACCCAAGAAGCCGGCGGTAATGAGGGTCAGAATTACGGGTGTGCTGGTTGCCAGGCCGGTCATATTGGCGGCGAGACCGGCATTTACGGTCGCTCCGGTTACGGAGAGTTCTGCGGCGGAGGCTTCGCTTGGCGCTGTCATTTTGCCAAACATAAGCAAGGCCGTGAGGAAAAATTCTTTTCGAAAACCGCTGTGAGAAAGCTGTTTTTGGAGAGAACAAAGAGCGTACGGTGAATTCGTTTTTCTGCATGAGTTCGGCGATTTGTGAATATTCCATGTTTTCGTAGCATCGCATAGCGAGTACGGCCCGGTGTGGGGGCTTTAGGGTTTGCATTGCATTAAAAACGATTTGTCTCAATTCCTGTGTCATAAGATTTGCCAAACCTTCCTGACGGGCCTTTTGTCTTTCCTCAAGCTGCAGATTCGATATTGAAACGGTTCTACGACGGTATTGCCTTGTGTATTGAAGGCGTATTTTGTTATATGCGATACCTCGGAGCCAAGGCCAAAACCTGTCCGGTTTTTCTAATTTTTCTATAACCTTAATCATTTCGAGCAGGGCCTCCTGAACAATATCCTGAGCAAGGTTTTTTTGTAGAATGATTCGGTAAACATAGGCGTATAATCTCGGCTGGACGAGTTCGGTTAGCTTGTCAAGACTCGGCTTATCACCAAGCCTGGCCTTGGCGGCCAGAGCAACATAATCTCGATCTTTGTTGTTATTCATACAGTACCTATTCTATGCCGTCACTATAGTGCGGGCAAAGTTTGTTTTATAACGTTTTTTTTTTATAATTTTTTCATATTTTTTAAAAATTTACCTACGAGCGGAGCAGAACTACCAGTTTACCACGGTTTTTTGTGCGTTCGGATGGGGGTGGAATAGAGTTTATTTGGCAGGTTTTTGTGGAATAGATGGTGATTTTGGTGTAAAATAGCGGTTTTGACGAAGTTATTTGGAAAATTACAGGCAGATAATCGGTTGAAAATGAAGGTTATAGTAGCTGAGCAGTGCGGATTTTGTCACGGTGTGAAAAACGCAATCAGTATGGCTGAGAGGATATTGGCCGAAAAAAAGGATGTTTACAGCCTTGGGCCGATTATCCATAACAATGATATGGTTGAGCGGCTGGCAAAAGCGGGTCTGAAAACGGTTGACGATGCGGAGGAAATACCATCCGGGACGGTCCTTATTCGCTCTCACGGGGCAGCTCCCGAAGAGATAGCCAAACTCAAGGAAAAGGGGCTTGATATAATCGATGCGACGTGCGTGCTGGTTAAAAGGGTTCAACAGATAGCAGGGCAGCTCAATCAAGATGGTTATAAGGTGGTGATAATCGGTGATGAAAATCATCCCGAGGTTCAGGCGGTTGTGGGCTTTGCTGACGATGTTGCAGTAATTGCCGACAAGTCGGATTTGCATAAGCTGCCCAAAAATGGGAGACTGGGGGTTGTTTGCCAGACGACTAAGGGGCCTGAACAATTCAGCAGGATGCTTGGTGCGATAGCAAAATGGGGTTTTAGCGAGTTGAAAGTGATTAATACTTTGTGCAGGGAGACAATCAGACGGCAGGAATCAGCGGTGGAACTTTGTAAACGGGTTGATGTGATGTTTGTGCTGGGTGGTCTGAAAAGCTCCAATACCCGGCGGTTGGCCGAGCTATGTAAAAAATATAATAATCAAACGTTTCATTTGCAAAATTGGAAAGAATTTGATAAAAGTACTATTTTTGGTAAAACAACAACAGGCGTAACGGCAGGGGCATCGACTCCTGAGTGGATAATAGATGAATTTGTGAAGAATTTAAAGGCTGTTTAAGAGAGTGTGTAATTTGCACCGGCTGCGTGGGCAGGTGTGTTGTATAAACCGATAACTTAGATTAACTGATTTGTGCAGAGTAGCACAAAGGCTTATTGAAAAGCGACCAGAAGCGAAATTTTGCGTTTTTGGTGCTTGTGGCGTAAATGTGGAGCGCCAATAAGCCAGAGAGGTTCCACAAAGGGATTTTGTTTTATGGTAGATAGAAATATAGTTAACGAATTAGGATTATCTCAAGAGAAGCTCGACCAGCAGGTCAGCGAGATGTTCAGTGAGAAAGAGAGTAAATTTCTGGAGGATGTTCTTCGTGCCAAAGTGGATTCACGTTTGCCTGGGAGCATCCTTAAAGGTACAATCGTATCGCAGATAGGTAATGATGTGATAGTAGAAATCGGTCTGAAAAGCGAAGGTGTTGTTGATTCGAGTGAATTCGACAGTTCCGATGAGATAGAGCCCGGCAGAGTGATTGAAGTTCTTCTTGAGGATACGGATTCGGCATGTGAACTTATTCCACTGAGTAAGCGGAAGGCCGACCGCATCAGGGGTTGGGAGAGGATTATCGAGACGAAAAAAGAAGGAGACGTTGTTACGGGCAAAGTGGTCCGGCGGATAAAGGGCGGTTTACTTGTAGATATCGGAGTTCCTGTGTTTTTGCCAGCTTCCCAGGTTGATATCCGAAGACCCGGTGATATAAGCAGATTCATCGGGAAAGAAATCGAATGCACGATTCTCAAGATAGATGTTGAAGGCCGCAACATTGTGATCTCGAGGCGCAAGCTTATTGAGGAAGAACGTCGAAGCAGTAAAGAAACTATTTTGTCTGAAATCGAGGTCGGTCAAGTTCGCAAAGGAGTTGTTAAAAAAATCTCCGACTTCGGTGTGTTCGTGGATTTGGGAGGTCTGGATGGTCTTC
>CAZTKW010000369.1:0-4344 GCA_964614315.1 uncultured Pirellulales bacterium | reverse complement strand
TTCCATGCTCATCGACATCGATTTGGCCTCTGAGCTTGTTAGAGATGAGAACCCTGTTCTTCCCATCAATTACGTGCTGATATTCACCTGTTAATAATAGCATGGCATTCTTCCCACTCACTATAACAAACTTGGGAAATTATACCACTTACTCCCACCAAGTCAACCTTTTTAAATGAATTTTTTTGAAATTTTTAAAAATTTTATTATAGGACTATGGTTTGGGAGGGTCTAATTCACGTCAGTAAAAGTGGTTACGAGAAAAACGAGCTTTTGGCGTCGGACATTTTTTTTGTTTGCCGAGCAGCTATTTTTACAGGCTACTGTGAATTCTTCAACCCCACTGACGAAGTTTGAAACTTCAGGTCTGGTTTATTGTTCCTTAGACATTTTTTTCAATTGTTCTTCGATGTCAGACAATTTGGCCTGAATCTGTCGTATAGTTAAGGTTCTTGACCTTACGTAGAGTGAGACCGTAAGAAATAGAGCAATCAAAAAAAATGGTCTTAATGTTATGGTCATAGTGTTTAACAACCACCATTCGTCTTCAATTAGGAAACCTCTGGCTTTCTCTAAAAATGATGCGGTTATGAAACATATTATTACCAACAGCCAGCTAAAAGCTGTAATCCATTTCAGGCGTTTGATGTGAGACTTGTCTTTTGTAAAAATGTCCTGTGTTGATTTCATAACCTTGTGAGGGTTCTCATTCATTTGTTTTAAAAGTTCTTCTTTGATATTATTTTTTTTTGGCATTGGTTATTCCTCCATTTCTCGTTTTAGAGCATGTTTTGCATAATAGATTCGGGATTTAACAGTACCTAACCTGCAATTAGTCACCTGTGCTATACCGTGGTATGACATTTGTTCCAAGAAGCGTAATATTAGAACCTCTTTATATTCAGGCTTTAATTTTTCCAGGCACTTGTGGATTTTTGCTGCATCTTCCGGAGAGAAAAGGACATCTTCGGTATTATTTTGAACTACGAGAGTTTCATCCACCGTGGATAACCGTCTTTTTCTTCTGAGTTCCTTGTATACGTTGTTGCGTGCAATACGATAAAGCCACGCTGGAAACATATCAGTTTTCCTGAGAGTGTGTATTCGTCTGAGAACGGTCAGCCATGTGTCCTGAAAAATATCTTCTGCCGAGTCGGAATTTCCTAACAGAGAAGTTATGAAGTAGCGCAATGGTTTCTGGTAACGCTCAATAAGCTCTTTAAAAGCCTGCTTATCATCAATCTGACAACGAAGTATCAGCACCTGTTCTATTAGGTCACTCGGACTCATATATCCTCTGTATATACAGATGTTATGCAGGTCAATAAGTTCAATAAAATATTAAATATCTCTGGTTTTTTGTAGCGGAGTTAGTGCTAAGGAGCCCAAAACGCACATTACGTTGCTGCTTTGAGGACATATGAACGCCTGCAGCATTCCCGCAATAAAATTACACAGTCATCTTCAGGACGGTGAAATAGGCGGCAACCAAAACAACATCGAGAGCAATCGCCGGTATTAATCTGCGATAGACATCGTTGAATCCGGTTTTGAAATACTCGTTACTGACCACATGGCAGAGATGCAGGGGGCTGACCATCTGTCCCATATGACCGAAGCCGTATGCCAGTGCAACATAAGGATACATCGAACCGTGGTCGGGCAGAGCAGCTACCAGGGCTAATACAATGGGAAAGCTCGTGCCGACAAAACCAATTGCCAGGCCTGTTACCATGCCCGCTATAAATGGCAAGGTCGCCACTACAAGAACCACGGGAACTTTAAGCTGTATCAGTTCGTCGGCGATTTGGACGGCAGCTCCTACCTGGCTTAGCATATATTGAAAGACCATCACGCTGATGACCAGGCCGGCTATTTTGTAATTTGACTTTCGGCTTATGGATTTGGCCACAGTCGAAAGCTTAAGCTTTTTTGAGACAATTATGCACACAATCGATGTGATAAGAGCGATGGACAGGGGCATGTATTTTCCCACTGCGGATTCAAGGACCTGCGGGAGCAAAGGCAAAATCACCAGGGATATGATATATTTAACCGGTCCCCAGACGAGCATTACTATCCAGATTGGGAATGTTGCAAGCAGGAATCTGCGTTTGGTGCCGGCAGGAGGTGCTTTCGATTTTATATGCAGGTCGGGATGAGTTTTTCTAAACAATAGCAGGCCTGTCAAGATCATGAAAATGCCCATAGGCATCTGAAAAAGAGCAAAACGTGCATAAGAAAGACCGGTAAGGGTCATTGCCAGCATTACACCAGGATACAAAGGCCACCAGTGTTCCCAGATATGGCGAAACCAGTAGTTAATTGCCGAAAGAACGTTGCCACTGACCTTGCTATCGGAGGCGGCGGTTTCCACCATTGGCGCTGAAAAAAGGGCCCCTCCGGGCATCGGCAAAAGACCAATCAGCGCCGGCAGGGTCGCCATTGCAACAGCTGGGCGTCGGACGAGCAATTTTGCCAGTGATACAATCTCGGTGAATTGGCCGCCTGCCTGCATAATCGCTGACAAACTCAAAATGAGCATCGTGATGACTACCAGACCAATAGTTTGCGGCTGGACAGCACCGGTGAGGGCGGTTAGGACGACCTGACCAATATCCAATCCGAACAAAAAACCGATAATGAACGCCCCAGTTGCGATGGACAGAGCCAACGGCAGTTTAAGCCGGGCTAATATCAGTATCAGTGCAAAAACACCCAATGTGTATAGCAAAGCATTCATTTGCGACTTTGTACCAAAAAGCCACAATTAAATCAATTGGTTAGGGCTGGCTGGTTGTATTGGAAAAAGCGGAAGGTAAAAGAGAACGGGATTTAGTAAGCAACCGCTACTTTGTAAATCTTGCCTAACGGATCTATCCAGAACATAGTTTTTGTTTTATGTGTAGTTATATGGTGCGGATAGAAAGCATATCCTCGCCGATGATGAAATGAATAGCTGTATATTCCGGTGGATATGGTGGAAGAACTAATTTGAATATATGTGTAAATCTGGCCGCCGAAGTCGTCACTCATTACTTCATCGGGCGTGCCTCTTCCAACTATCAAAGTATCTTTGTCTTTTCCAAGCCAGCGTTTTTCGAGTTGAGCGACAGAATTACAGCCGAGAAAAAGCAAAAAAGCAGCTAATATTACAAATTTTTTCATTCCCCGACCTTTGACCTTTTATTTATTTTTCAACTGATATCTAAAGCGGGTGAAGGGAATCGAACCCTCGTGACCAGCTTGGAAGGCTGGAGCTTTACCACTAAGCTACACCCGCGGTTGCAAATGGTTATTGCTTATTGATTATTTACCATTTATAATTCGGGTGATTAATTATAAACATTTAACGGTCAATAGTCAACAATTGGTAGAAAAATGGATATTGTCGAAACAGCGGCGAAAGCCAAATCAGCTTCAATCAGGTTGGCGGCGGTGAAAACCGAGGTTAAAAACAAGGCATTGGAGGAAATCGCCAAGTCCCTGAAAGAGCGCATCAACTGCATCGTCTCAGCCAATAAGGAGGATGTGGACACCGCCGAGAAATGCAATTTGTCGGCACCTTTGCTGAAACGGCTGAAATTCGATGAAAATAAAATCGGCGAGGTTTGTGCGGGTATCGAGAGCTTGATTAAACTCGATGACCCAGTAGGTGAAATGATTACCGCCACGGAACTTGACGAGGGGCTGGAGCTTTATAAGGTGAGCTGTCCTATTGGTGTAATAGGTGTGATTTTTGAATCCCGGCCGGATGCGCTCGTTCAAATCTCGACTCTTTGCCTGAAAAGCGGAAATGCCGTTCTGCTGAAAGGCGGAAGCGAGGCTAAGAACACCAATGAGATACTGGCTGAGATTATCACTGAAGCCACCGATAAGATTGGCATACCCGAAGGCTGGCTGCAATTGCTCCACAGGCGGCAGGATGTTGCGGAGATGCTGGCATTGGATGACCAAGTCGATTTGATTATTCCCCGCGGTTCGAATGAATTTGTGCGCTATATAATGGACAATACGAATATACCTGTGCTGGGGCATGCTGAAGGGATATGTCATGTTTATGTTGACGGGGATGCTGATTTGGATATGGCGGTAAATATTGTCGTTGATTCCAAGTGCCAGTATGCTGCCGTTTGTAATGCGGCGGAGACTCTGCTGGTTGATGAAAAGATTGCAAAAGTCTTTTTGCCGAAAGTTCACAGCGTGCTGGAACGAAAGGGCGTTGAATTACGCGGCTGTGAAAAAACAGCTTCAATAATAAACGTCAAGCCTGCGACTGATGAAGACTGGTCGGCCGAGTATCTTGATTACGTTCTCTCAGTCAAAGTTGTCTGTGGTGTTGAT
>CAZTKW010000368.1:0-4346 GCA_964614315.1 uncultured Pirellulales bacterium | reverse complement strand
ATTCGCGCGTGCGGAAGATAAAGGCCTTTGTGGTTACCTCGTTGCGGAAGCTTTTTCCGATTTGTGCGATTCCAAAGGGTATCTTGACCCGTGTGCTGTCGATGACATTTTTGAAGTTGGCGAAGATTCCCTGAGCGGTTTCGGGTCTGAGGTACATTGTCATTGAGTCGTCGACGTTGGCGCCCATCTGGGTTTCGAACATTAATTTGAATGCCATCGGCTCGGTAAATTGGCCGACCTTGCCGCAGTTTGGGCAGGTTTTTTTGCTCAAATCGGTTGCGGCGGCCATTGCTGTATCAATTGAGATATGCTCGGCGTGCTCATCGGCGTGTTCTTTGAGGTGGTCGACCCTTGTTCTGGTGTTGCACTTTTTGCATTCTGCGATGAGATCGGCGAATTTGTCGATGTGGCCGGAAGCCTTCCAGACGAGGGGGTGCATCAGGATACTGCAGTCCAGGCCGACAATGTCGTCCCGCATCTGGACGGTGGATTTCCACCAAGCCTTTTTGACGTTATTTTTAAGCTCGACTCCGAGCGGGCCATAATCGTAGCAACTCGCCAGGCCGCCATAAATCTCGCTGGACTGGAAAATAAAGCCCCTTCGCTTGCAAAGCGATACAATATCATCGAGCCTGGTTATTTTGGCCATAATAATATCCTTAATTATTGAAAATCTTTAGTCGGTGCATTATAATAATAAGAGCATAATAACACAAGTGCATAAGGGTATTTAAGGTATAGCCAGATGGAACAAATTCAAATCGGCAACGTACGGCTTAGCCGATTCATCCTCGGGAGCAATCCTTTCAGCGGTTTTTCTCATCAGGGCGTTAAGATGGATGAGCAAATGAAACGCTACTATAGCTGTGAAAGGATAAAACAAACCCTGGCCGAAGCGGAAAAGCTCGAAATAGATACTGTAATCGCCCGGACGGATTCGCTTATCCTTCGTGTTGTGAAAGAATACCGGGACGAAGGGGGCAAAATAGCGTGGTTTGCTCAGACATGTCCGGAGATTGGTTCGACTGAAATATGCGTGCAGCGGGCGACAGAAGGCGGAGCAAAGGCCTGTCATATTCACGGGGGAGTTATGGACCATCTGCTGGTGCATAACAGGCTCGATGAGGCCAAAGAAGGGCTTAAAATGATTCGCGACGGCGGGATGCTGGCTGGCATTGCCGGGCATCATCCGGAAGTCTTCAAATGGGCCGAAGAAAATATGGATGTCGATTACTATATGTGCTCATATTACAATCCTATACCCCGGGAATATACGGCCGAGCATGTTTCGGAGTTGGAAGAATACTACGGCGATGAGGACCGAGAGATTATGGCGGAGGTGATTGGGGGACTTTCCAAGCCAGTTGTTCATTACAAGATACTGGCGGCGGGAAGGAATAAGCCGGCTGATGCGTTTGCCTATGCAGCCAAACATATGCGCGAGCATGACGCAGTGTGCGTAGGAGTTTATACGGAAGAATTTCCCAAAATGCTCGAAGAAGACGTCAAGCTGTTTGAAAAAATCATTCAAAGCTAATTAATTAGCTGAGTATTCTACTCTTTTGACGGGGATACTGCCGTGTTTTACCTCGATAAAAGGCTTTCCATTTTTCAAGCCGACAGTGCCGTAGCCGGCAGCGGTACAGAGGAAGCTTCGAAAATCACCTTTGATACTCGGTTTCAAATACAAGACTTTTTCTACAGCGTCATACCTTGCACCGGTCAGGCCCTGTAACAGGCCGTAAGAGGACATCGCCCTTGCGTACCAGTGACCGCATTCGTATTCGTTGAATGGATTGCGGATTCTGCCGTCATAGCGGTCCCTGCAGACCCTTACGATTTCAAGGCCCCTGTCAACCATTCCCATCATCATCAGATGAGAGGCCACTTGATACTCTATTCCCGTCCAGACCTCATCGCTGTAAACAAAGGGGAGGCTGAGTTTTCCGCCTCTGGGCCAGCTGCAAAGCAGCAAACCACCATCGTTGCCGAGAGCAAAGCTGGGTCGCTGTGGATTGGCATGCTCTGAAAGGTCTTTTTTCAGATTGTATTTATGAACGCTTCGTAAATGGCTTGCGACCTTTTCGGTGTCAAGAATCTCACCCACTCCACAAACCTTCGCCATCCATGCCCCAAGGACACCATCGGACAGGCAGCCGGTACCATACTGATACTTCGGCCCTTCTTTTTGAAACAACTCAACAGCTTCAGTCGAATAATTCATTCGCTCCTGAAGAGCGGCCTTTGCTTTAAGAGGATTTTCGGTCCGAAGGCCCGTCCATTGAATCTTCTGGTAGTAATACTCGCCATTAAAGAGCTGTTGGTTGATATACTTCTGCCCTTTTTCAAATAAAGATGCATAAAGAGGGACATTATCACCGAGCGCTTTGGCCATTTTGTCGGCGGCTTTTATCGCACCTAAATAGAAACTTCCGCACATACCATCCGGTCCCCAGAATTCGATGTCATAGGTATTGTGGTGCGGCTCAAAGAGAACTCCCCTGTGGTCCGGGTCCCAGGTATCGATGCAGTAATTTAAACTTATCTTTACTTTTGGCCATATCCGCTTAAGCCATTGGGTATCACCGCTGATACGCCATTCCCTGTAAACTTTCATTATACCACCTAACTGGCCGTCGGAAGCTGCATGGAATTGATGAAATATCGGTCGGATAGGCAGAGCCGACCTGAACATCTGGTGGCCTTTCTCGTCCTGCGATTCATTAAACTCCGTTTGTCTTAAAGTCCTTTCGAGCGAGGGGAACAGGTGCGGTATGGCCTGGGCGTAATTCCAGACGTGAGTACAGGAGCCGTGGCAGCAACCGTGGTCATCACAACAGCCCTCGAAGCACCAAAGCCGCCCATCAGTCTGGCGGAGAACGGTGGGAGACTTGAGTATTGTCAAATTTGCGGCTACGGCTTCGATGACTTCGCCCGGGAGGGTCGAATCATACAAACAGTCACTGAATTGCTCACTTGAGCTTCGCAATGCCGCATAATTTATGCGCCAATAATCAGTAACCTCCTCGATATTTTTGAATTTGCCGGCGTACCAGGGGACGTGTGTCAAGGAGCATTTTTGCGCAGAACTTCCTTCGCTCGTGCAGCATTGTACACCTTCCGGGTCTTTACCCAAGCGCATATCAGTTAGTGGTACGTACCAACTGAGCATAAGCTTAACAGTTTTTTCGCCGCCCGGCGGAAGATTAATCGGGACGAAGATAGTCCCGCCGTGGCTCGGTTTTCCTTCTGTCACCGGCTGTTTGTCATAACAAGCCCCCTTTTCGATATCCTTCCACACCATTGTAAGCGGGTCCCACCATCCGCCTCGAAACCACACACAGTTTACTTTCGCATCCGGAGTGTCAACGCAAGCGGCTAATGCGCCCTGCAGCCAGGTTTTTTCGTTCGTGCCAGCCTGAGAGAGGACAAAGCCGTTTTTTGTTTTCAAGACTTTATCCTTGCCGTCTCTGATAGCCAAAAAGTTTCGGCTGTTGAAAGAGTAAACAGCTTCAAGGGGCTGATTTGTTGAATTTATAAAACGATATTCCATGGCCGCTACGGGCAGACTCGAGTTTTCGGCATCACCGGGTGTAAAGGGGCTAAAGCCGGTAATTACAACCTCCAACGGGATTTTAGGGTCTGTGAGTTTTATTGATGCAAAGGGAAAGCGTGCCCTGAATGTTGCGCCGGCAAAACGAGGCAGGCCGTAAGTTTTGCCGCCTGAGCCATTTCCGCTTCCCGGCTGACCGAAATATTTCCACTCGGGCAGCGGGCCTTCAAGTACCCTGGCGATATTTTTTTTGCCCTTGATACAAACAGCGGAAAAAATCATCGGTTCGTTGAAGACTTCCGGTTTATTGCGAATCGAAACATGTGATAATGCGCCGGTACCTTCGAGGCAAATCATCCCAGCCCCTATACCGCCGAGCGGAAAAGCTATGCGATTCAGGCGGTCGCCTGTGTAAACGTCGTTGTACTTTTTCTGTTTAGCGGAACTGTCAGAAGCTACGATTAGGATTAACGTTAATACGAGAAACAGGTTTGTTCTTTGTGCTCTCATTTCTTTGCTCCTTAAAATTTGAACCGGCATTTTTTGTCGCAGATGCAACAGATTATACTATTACATTCTTTAGTACATAAGAAAAAAAATACGGAGCGAGCAGTTAAATTTTTAACAACGAATTATAAACTACGCGGATTTGATTTGGTGGAAACCAAGGTTTTGGTTATTTTAATGTATCCTGCCCGTTTAGCTCGCCAGCATAACTTTAACTTCACTAAAAAGCTTCGGGGAGAATTTTCCTCGTAGCGTTGCGAAGATAGCTTGAAATCTGCCTTTCGGA
>CAZTKW010000367.1:0-4349 GCA_964614315.1 uncultured Pirellulales bacterium | reverse complement strand
GGTCTTTTCATTATTTTTGAGAATGATTACTGCCACAACTGCAACTATCAAAATTATAACTATAGCTATTTTTGTGACCTTGTTCATAATTGGTTTGCCTTTCTTTGAAATAAACGAGGTTTAATCAATCATTTTCTCAATATCTTCAGGAGAAGGAACCTTCCCTACAATTTTGACCTGTCCATCAACCGCAAGAGCAGGCGTTATCATAACACCAAACTTCATAATCTCATTGATATCTTTGATTTTTTCAATTTCATATTCGATGCCCAAAGCCTCGGCGGCGGTTTCTGCGTTTTCCGCCAGCTTCTTACATTTTGGGCAACCCGTTCCGAGAACCTGTATCTTTTTCATTATGTAATCTCCGTTAAAAAAATGTTCCAAATATGATTCCGGAAATCGTTGCCATTACGACCACCAACGTAACAAACACAACTGTTTTCTGGTTTCCCATAACACTGCGAATAACCAGCATGTTTGGCAAACTCAGCGCCGGGCCTGCCAGGAGCAACGCCAGTGCGGGACCTTTACCCATGCCTGCTCCAATCAACCCCTGCAATATTGGCACTTCAGTAAGCGTCGCAAAATACATGAAAGCTCCAGCCACAGAGGCAAACAGATTCGCCCACAGAGAATTGCCGCCAACTGCTTTGGCTACCCAGTCCGACGGAATCAGTCCTTCATGCCCTGGTCTGCCTAATAAAGCGCCAGCCACAATTACGCCCAAAAACAGCAAGGGAAGAATTTGTTTGGCAAATGTCCATGTCGAACTGAACCATTCTTCGGATTCACCCTTTGTAGTACTGGTTGCCCAGGAAAGCCCTATTACAGCGGCGGTAAAAGGAATCATCACCATCATGCCATCCATTGGAAGAATAAATGTCAGTGTTGCTGTGGGAATTGCTGTTACAATAATTTTCCACCATGGAATCGAAAACCAAAGAACGAGAATTACACCTAAAGCCGCACCAAAGATACTTGCGATAATCCACTTGTGACTCCAGATTGTTGTCCATGTACTGGCAACGGGTGTTTTCTCAATCACCGATTCGACAGGCAGATTCAATTCATGGCCTCTCTGTTCACCTTCTAAAAGTTTTACTGTGTATGAACCTGTTAACGGGCTGCTGTGTTCCGGGGCTTTTAGAACAGCGGCTCTGATTGTGGTTCCATCGGTTGTTTTAAAATTAAAATCATTGGGAGAGCCCCAGTTGGCAAAAACTAAAACACCAACCATGACCGCAAAAAAAGCTGCATTCTGCCACAGTGGTCTGGCTACTTCAGGCTCCGGCATTGCCATTTGACCATTGGCCTTTTCCAGTTCTTCCTTTCGATATATAAAATGCATAATCAAACCGATTATGACACTGAAACTAATAGCACCAGCTGCACGGGCAATACCCAGTTTCAATCCAAGAATCCGAGCCGTAAGGATAATGGCAAGTACATTAATAGCTGGGCCTGAATAAAGGAAAGCAGATGCCGGGCCAAGCCCTGCTCCCATTCTATAAATACCTGCAAAAAGCGGCAGGATCGTACAGGAGCAAACTGCCAGTATCGAACCTGAAACCGAAGCCACGGCATATGCCAGGACTTTATTGGCCTTAGCGCCGAGATATTTCATCACAGATGCTTGGCTGACAAAAACTGCGATTGCTCCTGCGATGAAAAAGGCAGGAATCAAACATAACAAGACGTGTTCCTGAGCATACCATTTGATCAGATGTAGTGATTCGGTAAGAGCGTTATCAAAGCGATCAACTCCAATTGGAAGGTAAAAACAAGCGGTAAATACAACAACGAGAATTGCTAACTTTTTCCACTCCATTTTCCAGTTCATAATAAAACTTCCCGGTTACAAGGCCTTTAACAGTTTCCTGTTATCTTCTGCCTGCTGTTTTAAACAGGCAGTTGCACATGAAAAGAAATCAAGAATGCAGGGTGTCTTAAGTTTATAAATAACTTTGAGTCCCTTCTTGTGATACTCCAGTACACCGGCACCGGTCATAACTGAAAGATGACGTGAAACATTCGACCTTTCAGAACCGACATATTCTGCAATATCGCAAACGCATTGTTCGCCGTCCTTTAAAAAATCCACAATTGCTACCCTCAGGGGATGAGCTATTGCCTTTGCGATTTCCGCCTGTTTTTCAAATAATAACTGCATTTCTTTACTTAACATCACATACTCCTTACTAAATTACTATATGATTATATACTCACTTAGTAACTTATAGTTCAAATAAAATCAAGTATTTTTTTATTTTTTCGGATAAAATTTTCCCCGCCGGAACAAAATCTGCGATTAATAGTGACAGTTCTTCATTTCAACATTAAATCATCGAGCACAAAACCCAATTAATTCACAATCTTTACATTCCGGTCGGAAGTTGCCGTTACAGTTTTCCAGAATTCCAATCCTACTGAGTGCAAAGTCGTACCTGGCGGGGTCAGACGGTTCAATTTTAGCGAAACTTTCCGTGATTTGTATCGCTGTTGACAAGGAAGCTATCTTTCGGTTGTGAAAGCCCAAAATCCTGCAGAGTCTATTCATATGCACGTCTATTGGCACAATCAACTTGGATTTATCAATCGATTTCCATAATCCCGAATCGACATCATCTTTGCGTACCATCCAACGCAGGAAAAGATTTAGTCTTTTACAGGCGCTGCCTGATGTCGGCCTAACCAACAAATAACTCAAACCTTTTGGTATATTACCGCCGTGAGTGTCGGCGTATCTGTTCAGAAGCGAATCACAGAATTTCGATAATGCAGGAATAACATTCTTATCATCGGGACTATAACCCTGAACGAAAAAATTTTCGATGCTTCCGAATTCTATAAGAACACAACATATCAAATCCAGCAGATTTGATATGTCATCACCGGTGGTAAACCTGTGCCTGAAACCTTTTATTTTATCTCTCTTATCCTTATCGAAGTCTCGGACAAAATTAAAAGGCCTGTTTCCCATGAGTTTAAGCAGACCGGTTACGCTTTTTTGTATTTGTTGTACTCGTCCATAAGCAAGTGCTGACGCCAAAAAGCCTGCTATCTCCATATCCTCCGGATTGGAATACTGATAGACGAATTGCAGAGGGTCCGGTTTTATGAGGTGACGGTGGTTGTACCGGGCATACAGTTTTTCCAATACCTTCTTTATTTGGGCGGTTTGTTTATTCACAGAACATCGGTTGTTTGAATTCATCAAAGCCCATTTTTTCTAATCGAACCACTCGTCTTCGGAGTCAAATGCTGGTATACAGATATTGACAATGCGCATCTTGCCCAAAATGCGGTGGCGGCAGCCTTTTTTGATAAAGATTGTAGTTAGCGGTTTGACAGTGGACAATTTGCCATCGAGTTCTATCTGTCCGGTGCCTTCGAGGACAAGATAAATCTCGGTAAGCTTTTTGTGATAATGTGGCTGCGCGTCTTCTGTGGTGTCAACAATATGCAATGTAGCCGCAGAATTTTCCGGGCTTATAAAGGCCCGACGAGATAGGCCGCACGGGCACTTCACCGGCTCGATTTCATCAAGCTGTTCTATCATATAATTTGCCATTTACGTTTTACAGCTTAACCGACTAATCCTGAACCTTTATTTTTCCAAGCTGATACCAGCCGTCCGGCTCCATACCTTCTATGGCAAGTTTAACCTTTGGCCTGTAAGAAAACCTGTCAACAATCCCAATCTGTATGTCATATTCACCCGTTGGCATATCCAGCGGAAGGAAAACGGCATCGTCGTAAAGATTATCACCCGGCATCCACGTTTTAATATTTGAATCGGTGACCAGAACTTCAGTTCTCGCATCATTCTTTAGCCTAAGTGCCAGAAGGAAGTTCTTGTAACAGGGAGCAACACCTTTATTGTCCCACCAGGTGGTGAAATCCAGTTTGCCGTTCGGACGGACCACGTCAGGATGAGTAAACCTGCGAAGCACAAAACGGTATCCCATTTTTTTTAGCCATTCATCAACCAGCGGTTTCCATTCATCGGGTACCGGTGAGCTTTTGGCGTTGTAAGAAGATATGTGCCACTTGAGAGTCTCATCGAATATATACTTTACATCATCCTTATCGTATCCCTGCCTTTCCTTCCAGCTTGTAAACGTCCCGCATATCTCTAAATTGATCGGCGCTTTTTTCCATGCGTCTTTCATGCCGAAATTAATAATTCCCTGTGGATAATAATCGAACATATGCGTCCAGCCATCCTGTGTTTCTGCCCAGAAGCCCATATCGCCCACACAGTCAACTCGCCAGCCGACATTTGCCTGGGATAAGCCATACTTGTTAGTTGTTTCATCGGTAAGGAGCATATCATGTGGTGTTTTTTT
>CAZTKW010000366.1:0-4358 GCA_964614315.1 uncultured Pirellulales bacterium | reverse complement strand
TTTTGTACAACCAGTCACATATAAACCGCTCGACAAACCTGCCAAGCTGTAGAATCCACCCTTCAATACGTCCCGACGATTGATACTTTTACCCCAGTTTTGTTCTTTATTTATATTCTTACTCAATTCCATAGAAAGTTTCTTTTGCTGTAATCGGGTAGTATGAAAAACTGACACGATAGTTTTGGGCGCAAAAAGGCGTTTATAATTTTTTTTTCGGTCGACTGTAACCCTGTTGTTTATATTTGTTCAACAGATTTGTCAAATGTTTTACAATTTTGGGGTTTTGAGCCCACACGTTATTTGTCTCGGATGGGTCTGCCTGCAGGTTGTAGAGCTGTCCCTGCGGCTGGTATGGCTTTGGTTCAATATACTGTGGTATGCTAAAGCCCCCGGAACCGCGCCCCATGACCAGTTTCCAACGCCCCTGACGAATCGAAAACATTCCTTCGCCGGAATGATGTATCAGGGCTTCACGAATCGGAAAATGATATTTTTTGTCAAAAAGTGCCGGCAGGATATTGTAACTGTCTTCTGCGGCATCATCGGGAAATTTTGCCCCTACAATGGCTGCGCATGTTGCCATTAAATCAATGAGACAGATAAGTTCATCACTGGTCGAGCCGGGTTTTATTCTTCCAGGCCATCGTGCGATAAAAGGTTCACGGTGGCCGCCGTCGTAGATGTCTGCCTTTTGCCCTCGCAGTAAGCCATTAGGTTTGTGGTCAAAGTGCTCTATGTCATATTTTGCGAGTGGTTCTCCTGCCCAGTCCGGCAGACCGACGGTTAGAGCGCCGTTATCGCTGGTAACGATTATCAGTGTGTTGTCGGTGAGATTGTATTTATCCAACGTATCGAGGAGTTGTCCTACGGTCCAGTCAACCTGGGTTACCATATCCCCACGGACGCCTGCCGTGCTTTTGCCTTTTATAAAATCCGGTGGTGTGCAGGGAGTATGTGGCGCGGAAGTCGGGAAATATAAGAAGAACGGCTGGTCGGAATGCTGCCCGATGTGTCTTTCGATGAAGTTAATTGCCTTGTGGGTAAAAGTCGGGCCGACCTGTTCATCTTCCCAACCTGGAGGCATAAGCCCCTTTTTTTGCAAAGTATTATAGGGATGTTTCTCCAAACTTGGTATGCCTACTGTATGGTTGTTTTCTATAAAGCAGTAGGGGGGCATATCCAAAGAAGCGGCTATTCCGAAGAAATAATCGAAACCAAATGCTAAAGGGCCATTTTTGACCGGTTTGGTATAATCGACGTTCATTCCATCTTCCTGAGGTTCTTTTGCCTTGCCCTTTACATCCCATTCAAAGCCGAGATGCCATTTGCCTATGCAAGCTGTTTTGTAGCCGTACTGCCTCAGAAGCGAAGGAACAGTCAAACGGTCCGGCTCAATTAATGGTTTTGAATGGCCGTAAATGACACCTTTTTTCAGGCGTGTCCGCCAACAGTATCGGCCGGTCAGGACGCCATAGCGGGTTGGTGTGCACAGAGCAGAGGGCGAGTGAGCATCTGTAAACCGAATGCCCTGGGCGGCCAGTCGGTCAATGTTAGGTGTTGGAATCTGTGTAGCTCCGTAACATCCAAGGTCACCATAGCCCATATCATCAGCCATAATGAATATTATGTTCGGCTTGTCTTTAAAGTTATCGTCGGCAGAAATATTTGCAACATTAGAACAACCCTGTATAGCTATTGAAGCGACTCCCAGCCCCATAAATCTTAGAAAATCACGTCTTGAGTATTTATTCATTTTTATTTCCTTTTGTTGATTATAATAACGATATTCGATTTTTTGTCTACAATTGTATTGTTGTATTAATTATGCCCGAAGTTCCAGGCTTGCTAAGACCTCCTTCTCCCATTCGGCTAGTTCAGCCTACAATATGTCGACAAGCTGCGGAGGTTAGTCTGATAAGTTTTCTTCGATTCATTCATGGTTTCATAAAAACGAATATTATCAGGTTTTTCAAAACAATTCAAAGAAAAGAAAGTCTGTTGGACGAGTATAAGTAATGGTGTATAGCAGTTAAAAGAACATAACAAATTAACTTGACAAAAGGCGATTATTAAGCTAATCTTGTACTAAATGGCTGCTAATAGTATTCTTAATCGTTTTTGAGAGTGTCTGTAAATGAGTGTAAAATACAGTATTTTAGCCGTTCTGGTGGTGTTTGCGGTATTGTTGATGAGTTCGGTTTGCGAAGCTGTCAGTACACGGGCTATTGACAGTGTCCGCGGTAAAAGTGTGCTTGATGAGGGAGATTTTCGGGTTATTGAAGATTTTGTTTCCACGGGCATGCTGGAACTTGTGAGGACAAAAGATTTTACGTCTATAGCGAAGATTCGCACAACTATTTCAGGTCGTGCCAGTTCCAAGACGGAAAGTGCTCAGACCCAGTATGCCGAAAAGTTTTCCGAGTTTGCCCAAAAATACGTTTCTGAGGCTTTCAACGATGCGGAAAAATTAACTCCCCCGGACCGTAAATTCAAGATAACCCTTAATCTTTTGATTCTGGTGGATGTACTGGAGGACCTTCGCCTGTCGGATTTGGCAATGAATAAGCTCAATGACGAGAACAAGATTATTCGCTACTGGGCGGTTCATAGTATCACCAATTCCGGTATTTTAAAGCAGCTAAATTCGACTGATGCGGCCGTTTTGAAACTGGCACGAGATATCGTGGAACGGCTTAAGGGAATGATTGATAAGGAAGGCCCTGAGATAACAGGATTGGTGGCTGAATTTGCAGGAAGTATTAATATTAGAGAAGGAGAGGATTTGCTGCTTCTGGCGGCGGATAGGCGAATAAAAGAATATGCCGACTGGACGGTGGATTATGAACTTCTGGATATGACGATTTTGAAATTGCTCTACGATAAGATTTCTTCGGAAAGTCAGAATAAATCGGCTATTGCCAATCGGTTCGTACAACTTTTGTCTTACGTGATGCAAAGATATTTCAAAGGTCAGGACGTTTTAAATGATACTCAGAGAGCGTATCTGGCATCTGTGCTGGTGGAGATTGAGAAATCATGCATCAGCAAACTATTGATGGCCCAGTCCGTTATAAAAAATGCTATCGAGCGCGAAGATTATATGGCGCTGTCGGCAGAGCATAGCAGGTTAATTGGTGACGAGATAAAAGCCGGCGATCTGGCGGCGAAACTGAATATCGATTACGGTAAAAATCCGGATGGCAGTAAACGAACTGCGCCACCTGTTCTGCCGGAACCACCCAATTAGGGAGAAGAAGACTGAGAGAGTAAAGCTAATTACGCAGTAACTTTTGGCCTGGAACAGACAGTGGAGGTTTGTTTTTATGGATGGTCACGGATGCATCGTTAATTTCTTTTCCTTTCTGACGTTGTCAGCTATTACACCGCTGCAAATCCTTTCCGTAACAAGATTGGACAGATTACGCGAGCATCTTAAATCATCTTTTAGAAATGTGGAAAAGTGCAGACTCTGCATTGTTGAGGTTATGTCATTAAGAGGTAAATACCTGTAATAGAACGTTTAATTTTTTAAAGAGAAGTGAAATGAAGAGAAATATTTTAACTTTAGCTATGATGTTCATGATAGCTGCCTTTGTTTTCGGTTGTGGAGGTAGTGTAGAAGGGAAGCAGGCGGAGAGGTTTATTACGGCACATGTGCAGCAAGTCAGACCGTTGATAATAGACAGTGGTTTTGCAAACTGGAAGGCCGCAAATACAGGCAAGTCAGAGGATTATGACAGAGTTAGTGAGTTACAGCTTAAAATTCGTCAAATCTACAGCAATCCTGAAGATTTTGCCCTGGTCAAAAATCTGAAAGACTCCGGCCAGGTTAAAAATATCGAACTTTCCCGGCAGGTGGACGGGTTATATAACTCCTATTTAGAGAACCAGATAGAGCCGGAACTATTAAAAAAGATAGTGGAGTTGAGCACAAAAATTGAAAAGAATTTCAGTACTTTTCGCGGCACGATAGGCGGGGAAAAAGTCACCAATAACCAAATCAGGGAAATTCTAAAAACAGAAGCGGATTCCTGTAAAAGAAAAGATGCCTGGTTAGCCGGCAAACAAGTGGGACCAATGGTTGCGGCGGACCTTATCGAACTTATTAAGTTGCGAAACCAGGCGGCCCGGGAGGTTGGATTTAACGATTATCATGCTCTTTCATTAACCGTATCTGAATTGGATGTGGCAGAGTTGGGCCGGATTTTTGATGAACTGGAGGAGTTGACCAGGGAGCCTTTTGTCAGGTTGAAGGCTGATTTGGATGAGGTTTTAGCGGCCAATTGCGATATCGACGTTGCAGAAATTATGCCCTGGCATTACCATGACCCGTTTTTTCAGGAAACCCCTTTGGT
>CAZTKW010000365.1:0-4384 GCA_964614315.1 uncultured Pirellulales bacterium | reverse complement strand
TGCTCGAAGTACAATAGTACGACTCCGCTCGGCCGGAACTGCAAGCCTTGCATTTAAACAAAAATCCTCGCTCAAAAGAGCTATCTCAGGTCAGGGTCAATATTGGAGATAAAATGTCGAAAAAATAAAAGAAAAAAGGGAAAAATTGAACTGACTAAATGAATAGCTGTTGTTGCCGGAGGCCGCAATTCGGAACATACAGGATTTCGCAGGTGCGCAACACCGGAGAAAATAAAAATAGTCCGAACTGAAGGCAACAACAGCGGTAGGCGCAGATGCGCAGGGGAAAGATGAAAGACAATGAAATAGGGGAAATCCCTATAAAAGGCTCCTGCTAACAGCATTCTGGGGCATGCTTACTGAGACAGGGGTTGCTAAAGGAAATTCCTCGCTCAAAAAATGGGGCTGCTCGGGGGCAAGATGTCCCTAGTTTACTTCACAAGCGAGACTATGCCATGCTTTTGCATACGAGAATATATATAGTGTACCGATAGATAGCATATGAAAATGCTGTTATAACTATGCCTGATATGGCTAAAGCCAGACCGCCCACCTTTTTTCGACTGAGGTCTATTCGTATTAAAGCTGCAGCGCCTAATATAATGGGTGCCCAAGGCAAAACAAAGGAGATATCAAATAACATTGAGTACAAACTACGCATCGGTTGTGGAACTGATGACAAATCTGGTTTCGTAGCAAATACGTATATCGATATAATAAAAAAAGGAATCAAAGATAGGCTTGTAAAAAATGTAGCGACGGCAATGCGGCTCTTTTTTTTAACCTGATCACTTTGAATTGTGGCTTCGGAAGAGGCTTTATTTGTTTGTGCTTTGTCTAAGCTTTCAGGGGTAGTGTTTGACCTGTTCATAAGCTACATTTCCATCTGTTGTGTTTCTTATTTTTCTGCAGTATTTATAGAATTTAAAACCCAGAGAATATGGCCTACATCTGCAGCAAAAGCACCTCTGAGCATATATGGTATAAGCAAACATATTGCAATAGAGATCGTCAAAGTAAATACCAACCAAATCAGAAATATTCTCAGGTATATATTTTTCACAAATAATCCTTTTATCAACACAGTAGCCCAGGCAATGTCAAATCCTAATATTGCCAAAATAGACAATACCACAATGTTGTTTTTATACTCTACGGGACATATATAAAAAAAGATTTTCCAAAAGAATGCAGGAGTTACACCGGCTAACATAATACACTCCAGACAAACTATCAGAATTTTCTGTATTTTTTTCTGCACCGGTTAGCTTTCCTCAATTATTCCTGCAGGTCATAACCCCAGCAATACGCAAAAAAATAATATTTTAAAAATCTCTCTTTTCATTTTTACAAATCCTCACAACTAAAATTATTGTAATTCGGCTAAAGTAACTCTAACTTCATATTTTTTACATTCCTACTTACCACATTCCATGCCATTTATAGATAAGGAACAAATCGGTTAGAATAATGGCTGATATAGTAAGTACTAAAAGTGTAATAAGTATCTTAATATGTTTATTTTTAAACGGGAATGCTATCATTGATATAACCCAAATAATATCAAACCCTAAAATTATCGTAAGGGCCAACTCATTAGAAATTATACGCCACGGCAAATTATATTCTTTACCGAATATTAACCTAACAACACTCAAATAAATGATAGGAACCAATATTGATAAGGAAACATACTCCAGACGAAGTAATAACTGTTTTCGTTTTTTATCCTGCATTGGTTATCCCCTTAAATCCCATTTCAATGTGCCACTACCAAGCGTCAGAAATTAAATATTCTCCAATTACCCTCTTCGTCTTTTATGAAAAACACGGGGAAGCTAAATGTCTCACTACCATCATCGTGAAGCATTTTATATCTTTTCTTGTTCGGTTCACTTGAAATTAATATGAGTTCTCCTGTACCGTTTGCCATATTCTGAAGTTCCGGCCGCAATTCCCGTAAAACCAAAACTCCGCCAAGCAGTCTCCTCAAAGTTGCTCGACCTATTATACTCAAAAACAAAACCCCTTCAAAACCATTTTAAATTAATTTTCCTCCGCATAATCCATGAAACTTGTACCTTAGGTATTTGTGTTTATCAAAAACAAATTTTTTTCTGTCTTTAACTCAAAACTAAGCACTCAACACTAAAAACTAAATTACGGTACTTCAATATTGTCAAAAATCGTTTTTATAATATCTTCGCTGGTTTTATCTTCGGCCTCTGCCTCATAACTGACAATAACCCTGTGTCGAAGAATATCTGCCCCGATGCTTTTGACGTCTTGAGGAGTAACATAGCCTCTTTGCTGAATGAATGCGTGTGCCTTTGCGGCCACCGCAAGGTAAATCGTCGCTCGCGGCGACGCCCCATAGCTTATGAAGTTGCCTAATTCTATCCCGTATTTCTCCGGCTCTCTTGTGGCGCAGACTATATCAACGATGTAATCTTTAATCTTCTCATCGATATAAATTTCATCCACAATTCCTCTGACTTGCGAAATATCGTCAGGACTGATAACAGCCTTTATATCAAACTTCTTGTCAGTAACAGCCATTCTTTCAAGAATCTCTCTCTCCTCGCTTTTATTCGGATAGTCGATTTTAAGTTTCAGCATAAACCTGTCTAATTGTGCCTCGGGCAGCGGATAGGTCCCCTCCTGCTCAATCGGATTTTGTGTGGCAAGCACTAAAAAAGGTTTGGGCAGTGGAAAAGTCTCCTCGCCTATCGAAACCTGTCTTTCCTGCATCGCCTCCAGCAGTGCGCTTTGGACTTTTGCAGGTGCCCTGTTGATTTCGTCGGCCAGTATAATATTGGCAAAAATCGGCCCTTTACGTGTAAAAAATTGCCCGTCCGACTGGCGGTAAATCTGTGTCCCTATCAAATCAGCCGGCAGCAGGTCAGGCGTAAACTGAATTCTCCGAAAAGCGGCATCTATCACTCGTGACAGAATCGTAACAGCCATAGTCTTTGCAAGCCCCGGCACCCCTTCCAGCAGTATATGTCCGTTGGCCAATAGCCCGACTAACATCCGCTCGAGCATGTAACGTTGCCCCACAATTACTTTTTCCATCTCCCCGAAAAGTACCCGGACAAATTCGCTTTTCTGTTGAACCAATTCTCCTATTTGTTTTACATCTGTCGCCATAAAAAATCTCTCCTTCAAAAACCTGCCAAATTAGAGTGCACCTGAACAAACAGTGCAAAAAATGCAGTTTTTTTACGTTTTTTTAAGTCAGAAAGTTCAAATTATGCAAAAAAAACGGCGAATTTCAAGTTTTTTGTAAATTTTTGTTACTTTAAGTACCAAAAATAGTCATCGTTTTATGAGGACGGGGGTTTTATGTCCATCAATTGGCTGTGGTTTATCAGGCTTTTGCGCCCGTTAATCGGATTTGGATTTATTTGGTTTTTGCTTTGCCAGGTGTTTTTCGATTATTTTAATGAGTGATTCATCATTTATCGGCTTGGAAATATAATCCGTAAACCCATACGCCAGCAGCTCTTCCCGGTCGTCTATCATTGCTTTGGCCGTAAGGGCTATAATCGGAACAGTCTGTTTTGAGCGATTTTTGATTATTTCATCGAATGCCTGATAGCCGTCCATAACCGGCATCATAATATCCATCAAAACTACATCCGGCGAAACCGTAAAGTATTTCTCAGCCGCCTCTTTGCCGTCTTCGGCGAATATAAGGTGGTATTTGTGCTCAAGCATCATTTCAATTGCGGCCCTGCCGAATTTATCGTCCTCAGCTATGAGTATTTTGGCGGGGTTCTCCGGTGTGCGCGAGTCAAAACCGCTCTCAGAGCGTCTTCGAACTGATTCACTTTTTTGAGTTTCGTACTCCAGCGGTTCGGTAAAATGGTCGTCAGGTAAAATTTGCTCGGATTTTAAGGGGATGTAAAACATAATGGCTGTACCCTTGCCGAGTTCGCTTTCAGCTTTTATTTCACCGCCCAGCAGCTCCACCATTTTCTTGCAAATAGCCAGACCGAGACCGGTCCCTGGATATTTTCTCGTGGTCGAGCTGTCAACCTGGGTGAATTCCTCGAAAATGTGTTCGACGTCATCTTTGCTTATTCCGATGCCGGTATCTGAAACTTTGAAATACAATCGATTTTGCTCGACATCTATCTTCAGTACAATTTCCCCCCTGTCGGTGAATTTAACTGCGTTGCTTATGATATTTGTAAAAATCTCATGCAGTTTTTGAGCATCCGAGATTATTGTACCGGGCACAGAATCGCTTTTTTGAACCAGAAACTCTATCTCGTCGTTATCACCGCAAAGTGTTCTGACCATGCTGCGTATCGTTGCTATCAGTGCGTCAAGAGAAAAAGCCTTTAAGCTTGCTTCCATCTTTCCGGCCTCAATCTTC
>CAZTKW010000364.1:0-4390 GCA_964614315.1 uncultured Pirellulales bacterium | reverse complement strand
CCTTGTTACCGGTCCAACCGGCAGCGGCAAGACTACCACTCTTTATGCCGCATTAAACAAGATATATACGCCTGCATTCAAAATAATAACCATAGAAGACCCTGTCGAATATCAGCTTGAAGGCATTATTCAAATGCCGGTCAATCCCAAAAGAGGCCTGACTTTTGCTACGGGATTACGGCATATACTCCGTCAGGACCCCGATATTATCATGGTCGGCGAAATCCGGGACAGAGAAACCGCTGATATCGCGATTCGTGCCGCATTAACCGGGCATCTTGTTTTTTCGACACTTCACACTAATGACGCACCTGGAGCCGTTACAAGATTGCTTGATATGGGGCTTGAGCCGTTTTTATTGGCAAGTTCCTTGGAGGCTGTGCTGGCCCAGAGGCTTGTGCGCAAGATTTGTCTAAAGTGTAAAAAACAATACAGACCTGATGAAAGCCTCCTTAAAAGCCTGAATAACTCGGTTGAGCTTAAAACGGATATGGATTTATATCATGGTACCGGCTGTAATGAATGCTTGCAAAGCGGCATGAAAGGAAGGACAGGCATCTTCGAGATGCTTCGGATAACCGATTCGTTGCGGGAATTGATAGCATCAAGGCCGACAACCGAGCAGATAATAAAGGCTGCACCGTCGGAACACGTTAGTATGCGGCACGATGGTATTGAAAAGGTTTTGGACGGCATCACTACGCCGGAGGAGGTCTTCAGAGTTACGCAGGGTATCGGCGAACAGGAATGATAAACACTAAAAAGTACAATCATTGAGGTATAAATTTTGGGTTTGTTTATTTATAAGGCAGTAAATAAAACCGGAGGGCACATTACCGGCACAATTGAAGCAGCCGACCGTAAAGGTGCCGTTGTCGGGCTGCTTGAAAAGGAGCAGTTTGTAATAGAACTGGCAGAAGGAAAATCTGTATCGACTGCAGAGACCAGCGAGTTAGCTGTAGCAAACCTTACCGGCTTAATTAAACTTGGTTCGCGAAGGATTACGGGCAAAGACATTTTAGCTATGACCAGCCAGTTGAGCGCAGCTTTACGAGCGGGTCTTCCTCTGCTGAATGCGCTTGAAATTATTTGTGAACAGCAGCATAAGATTGCAATGAGGGATATGCTGAACGGACTTGTCGAGTCGGTAAGTTCCGGGCAGTCACTTTCAGAGGCTATGGCCAAATATGAAAATATTTTCAATCCGCTGTATCTTTCGATGATAAGAGTCGGTGAAACAGGCGGGATTCTCGAACAAACGACCGCTCAGTTGATGGTAATATTAGAGCGGGATGAGAAGATAAAGACCAGTATGAAAAATGCATCGGCTTATCCTATTTTTGTCTTAAGTCTTGGTATCGTCTCAGTGATTGTCATAATAACCTGGATATTGCCGAATATATTGGCCACTATAAGTGGAGGGGAAATGGTTTTGCCCTGGCCGACAAAAGTGCTGCTGGCATTAAGCAGTTTTCTAAAGACTTATGGTTGGCTTGTTGCGATTGCGATTGCAGTGGTATGGATTTACCTTGCAAAATGGACAAAGACAAAAGGCAGAATTAAATGGGATACTTTCAAGTTAAGGATACCTATTTTAGGTTCTGTTTTGCGGACAATAGCGGTAGGCAGGTTTGCCAGGACCCTTGGCTCATTGACTAAAGGCGGTGTCAGCATTTTAGAATCACTCAGCATTGTTCGAGATACTCTCGGTAATGAATTATTGGGCAGGGGAATTGATGATGTGGCTGAAAATGTCAAGGCTGGCACTTCGCTGGCTGAGCCTCTTGCAAGGTCGGGATATTTTCCACCCCTGCTTGTTCAAATCACATCGATTGGTGAACAGACCGGACAACTCGATATGCTGTTACTCAATGCTGCGGATACTTTTGACGGTGAAGCTGACGCAGCGATAGCTAAGTTTATAGCGATTTTTCCAGCGGTCTTGATTTTGCTTCTGGCTCTGGTCATAGGTTTTATAATAATCGCGATTTTACTGCCAATAGTTATGATGGGACTTGGTTCAGGCGTGTTTTAACCTCGCGAGTTGTAACGTATATTGAGCACTGCGAGGGGTGAAAGCAAGGGATGCTACGTAATACGATATATTTTATGAAAGGTTTTCGAATGAAACAGTTAAAGCGGATTGAAAAGGGATTTACACTTGTGGAACTGCTCATAGTGATTGGGATTATATCGTTGATTGCCACGGTTATTGCACCTCGGTTATTCAGGGGTCTGGGCGAGGCAAAGAGTAAGATAGCTAGAGCTAAGATGGCGATTATCGAAGATGCACTTTTGAAATTTTACAGTGATTGCGAACTGTATCCGGATGATTCAGAAGGGCTTGATGCGTTGATTGTTGCGCCGTCCGACCTCGAGGAAAAGTGGAACGGAAGATATCTAAAGCCGAGTGAGATACTTGACCCATGGGGCAACCCCTATATCTATGTGGCGGAAGGGCAGATTAATCCGGGTAGTTTCGATTTGATAAGTATGGGGGCGGACGGCCAAGAGGGTGGTGAAGGAGATAATGAGGACATATATAACGATTAGTGTACTGTATATTAGAGAATGAAAACACCAAACTTAAAAACCAGATGGTGTGGTTTTACCATCGCGGAAATGCTCCTTGTGGTGGTTCTTATTGTCCTTATCGCAGGTGTCGGCGGCGGCTTTACTGTGGGAACATATAAGAAGATGTTGACCGAAAAGGCCGCGCGTCAGTTTTTGCTTGCGTCAAAATATGCAAGGATAACAGCAATCGAGCGGCGAAGTACCTGCAGAATGGAATTGGACGCGCAAAATAACAGCTTTGCTTTGACTGTCGAGCAGTTAAATAGCCAAACCGATGAAACAGAAAAGCTGACGGTACAGGATTTATACTTCAAGCCGGTTGAATTGGCCGGTGATGTTGAATTCGAGAGTATTCAAATCGACTCGGTCGGTTCCGAGGAAATTTTTGAGCAGGCAGAATCACGGTCAATAGCTTTTTCACCTGACGGAACTGTACAGTCGGCGGTGATTCAGATTGGTGACGGTAAAAACCACATAACAGTAAGTATTTCAGCCGCCACCGGCAAGGTAAAAATGTATCCAGGTACCGCAAAGGAAGTCAAAGTCGGTACCATTGATTTGGATGAGCAATGGCAGTGAGAGTTAAAAAAAGCGAAACAGGTTTTACGCTGATTGAGACGGTGCTGGCGAGCATTGTTCTGTGCGCAGCTGTTTTGGCGCTGGGAGCGATAAGTACCCGCTCTCTAAGTCAGGCCAAGCTCAACAGACAATTTGAAACAGCCATAGCTTGTGCTGAAAAACAGCTTGCCATGGTTGATTATATCGGTATCGAAGACTTTATCGATTCGGGTCAGATGCAGGGAGATTCTGAAGAATCTGAGCGTCGATATCACTGGGAAATTACAACCGAATCCCACGAGATTGATAATCTATATATTGTGAATATAACTGTCAGTTGGGTCGAGCGAAATCATCCATACAGGATTTCAATCGACACAATGTTCAGTGGAACAGGTGAGTCTACTGAGACGGAGGAACAGTGAAAGGTTTACAGATAAAGAGGATGTCCGCCGGAAGGACAGGCTTTACGCTGGTGGAAATACTGCTGGCTTCGACGATAGGTGCATTTGTTGCCCTGGTGGCGGTCGGCGCCCTAAAGGCCGTCTCAGTCGGCACGGAAATGCTTGACAGCAATATTGATACCGCAGCCGAGGTTAGATTTGCCGCCAAAACAATCGCCACTGACCTCGTGAATCTGTATCGCGACAGTGATTTGACAAACACCAAATTCGTTGGTGCCGTCGATGTTATGGACGAAACTATGGTTAGCTCTTTGACTCTATATACTGTCAGCCGAACAAAAGCCAGAGCCGGCCAGCCGGAGGCCGATGTGTACGAAGTCGAGTATTTCCTTGTGAAAGAAGAAGAGCAGTCGTTACTGATGAAGCGTGTTTGGCCGAATCCTGATATAGATGTTCAGCCGGGCGGTGTTCTGTATGTAGTTGCTGAAAATATTGATGTTTTTCAAGTCAGATATTTTGACGAAGAAGAGTGGCAGAGCGAATGGCCGGAGGAATTGGAGTCTGTTCCTGAATTAGCTGAAGTGACCATAGCAGCTGGCAAGCCAGACCAAAAAGGTATGACCATGGAATCTTTCATTGTAAATTTCGTAAGGTCGGTAGGAGCCCAGATGGATATTCTTGAGCAGGGTGAGCAGGAGCAAACTGGCGATGAGAGTGATAGGGAACAATAATAAAAGGTAAAAGAAATGAGTATTGAGGGTGATAAAAAAGGTCTTGTTCTTGTAGCGGTGCTGTGGGTGGTTGTAGTACTCACGGTAATTGTTGCAACTGTAGGACGCACCAGTCGACTCGAT
>CAZTKW010000363.1:0-4417 GCA_964614315.1 uncultured Pirellulales bacterium | reverse complement strand
GATTTACCATTATCTCAACCCGTTTAATCTGTTCAATCTGGATTTCGACCATTGGTTAATTCTGCTCACAGTTGTTGTGTTTCTAACTCTGGCGTTTTTTACCTACCGGTCGTTTTGTCAGTTTATATGTCCTTTCGGCCTTGTTTCCTGGATAGCTGAAAAATTTAGCCTTTATCGCATAATAGTAGACAAGGAAAAGTGTACGAAATGTGGTGCATGTATCAAGGCTTGTCCGTTACACGCAGCAAAAGGAAAAGTTGAGGGCAAAACTTTTTCAGCCGATTGCTTTAGTTGCGCTCGATGCCTAAATGTCTGCCCTGTTGATGCAATTCATTACTGCTCGATATGGTCTAAAAGACAAGAAACAGATAAAGAATCATCGTAAATCCTAACGCATTTATACTGGTCCAGAAAAGCATGAAAGACCTATTATTGAAAACTGAGACAAAAACAAAACTTTTTGCTGCAATTTGTAAGCTATGCCCGTTTTGCATAGCTGCAAGGCGATGGCCCAACTCAGCTTATGCAGGAAAACTGAGGAAAATTGAAAAATCCTGCTGTTTCTGCAAGGCCTATCGAAAGCTTAAAAATAGGTAATCAAAATGCTGCTCAGGAGAACAACCTATGAAAAGTATTGCGATGATCCCCGCCTTATCTTTTCCCCCAATTTGCTTACGCCGTTGATTTATTTTGTAGGATGGGCTTTAGCCCATGTGGTAACTAAATACTCGCCGAAGGCGCTCGCGTAGGGTGCGATATTTCACACCTCTTTAATCTGCCTTTTCTTTTATCTTTTCCCCCAATAACTTACCACAAAGCTTCTTTGGGGTGCCTCGCCAGCACGCTTTGGTTTGCTAACTTGGCCGTAGATTAGTGCGAGAGAGTTGGGATTAAATGTTTTATGAATAACACATCGAAACTGCTTGAATTGGCCACACAAAAGTTTGGTAAACTCAACGAAACTGAAAAGGCACTGTTGCATGCTGTCACTAAGGGTGAGATTGCTGATTACAGTACCGAATTGGAAAAAGATAATAACCCCCCGGAAGCAGTAAAGTGTGGCAAAGAACGTGTAATTAGCTCTGACTTCCTTGTGTGGTTGTGCAGTGATTTAGAAGCAAGAACACTAGTGACACGTCATGGTATTCTTGTCCGAGGAGCACGAATTGATGAAGAGCTTGATTTATCAAACACAATAATTCCATTTTCACTGTATTTTATAGAGTGTACATTTTTAAAAGGGATTAACCTCCAAAGTGCTAAAATCCATAATTTATACCTTACCGGCACAAACACTGGCTCAATTAGCGCTGGCGGATTAAACGTCGAAGGCAGCGTCTATATGAATAAGGACTTCAGAGCAGACGGCTCAGTGCGTTTGACCGGCGCAATAATTAATGGAGACATCGTGTGTGATGGAGGCAAATTCATCAACAGAGAAGGTGAAGCTTTCAGTGCAGATAGGGTGAAAGTAGACGGAAGCATCTTTTTTCGAGAATCCTTCAAAGCAGAGGGAGAGGTTCGACTGCTCCACGCAACAATTGGCAGAACCTTTGAATGTGACCAGGGTGAGTTCATAAATAATGGAGCAAGAGCGCTGGTCTTTGAAGGGACCAAGGTAAATGGGAATGTCCATATTCGTGATGGTTTTAAGGCACAGGGTGAAGTATGTCTGAATGGTGCGATAATTGGAGGAGACCTTGCCTGTAGATGTGGTAAATTCTTAAACAATGGCAAAGAGACTCTTATTGCAAACAAGGTGATAGTTCAAGGTGATGTATTTCTCGACGGCCACTTTGAGACAGATGGCAAAGTAATCCTGGCCGGTGCAACAATCGGTGGGGATGTAAAATGCGACTCTGGTCAGTTCACCAAGTTAGATCTCCGCCGCACAACAATTACTGGAAACCTTGAATGTCCTAACAGCAAGTTTAGCAATAAGGGTAGATATGCGCTAATGGGTGAAATGCTGATAGTCAAAGGGAGTATCTTTCTAATTAGCGGGTTTGAATCGGAAGGCGAGATAAATCTAACCTCGGCGACCATTGGTGGAGGCCTAGTTTGTGATGGTGGTCAATTCCTTAATGCTGATGGTTGCGCTATCAACGCCGAAGGGTCAAATATCAAACATGGTATAAGCATGTGCAATATAAATCAGGGTATTCTATGCAAAAGGTTTATGGTAGAGGGTGAAGTTAGTCTGTCTGGTGCGCAAGTAGGTGGGAATCTTAGTTGCAATGGTTTCCTTACTAATAAAGGAGGGTATGTTTTTACTTCTCCGCGAATGACAGTTGAGGGTGATGTTTTTTTGATTGAAGGCTTTGAAGCAGAAGGTGAAGTGAACCTAATCGGCACAAAAATCGGTGGACAGTTGAACTGTCAGGGAGCAAAATTTCTCAATGAAAAAAGTCGTGCTTTGGTTGCTGACCTAGTGACTGTTGGAGGCAACGTTTTCTTAAGCAACGGGTTTAAAGCGAAAGGCGAGGTTAGGTTGATTCATGCAAAAATAGGCGGTCAGCTCATCTGCAATGAAGGTCATTTTATAAATACAGATGGATATGCTCTCAATGGTGAAAAAATGAGAGTTGATGGTGATGTCTTCATGCAAGATAGTTTTGAAGCTAAAGGTAAAATTAGTTTGATTCATGCCACTTTAGGTTCTCTTAAATGGGGTGACATCATTTCGTTACCAAAAGTAATACTTGATCTCAGATCTGCCAGAATCGGAAAACTCTGTGATGGTTTGGAAAACTGGCCAGAGAGTGGAAGGCTGTTTCTAAACGGGTTAGTTTACGATGAAATCTGTGACTGTTCTACAAAAGATGCCAACACACGAATAGAGTGGATAAGACGACAAGGTCATCATGAATTTCACCCACAGCCATATGAACAACTTGCGGCAGTGCTTCAAAAGAATGGATACGAAAATGATGCTAAGAAAGTACTCATTGCTAAAAATAATGATTATGTTCGTATCAAACGCCCAAGGTCTTTCGAGAAGATAAATTGCTATTTACTCAAGTTGACTATTGGTTATGGTTATCGCCCTTGGCGTACACTTTGGTGGATATTTGCTTTTGTAATATTAGGAACAGCTCTCTTTGGAATTGGATTCAAAAAGGGACTCGTAGTACCAATAGATGCAACTGGTCATATTTCTGAATTTAATCCGCTAGCATATTCTTTTGATGCTTTTGTGCCACTTGTTGATCTGTATCAAGAGAGTTTTTGGCTACCTGATGCGACATTGGAATTCCAATATAGAATATCAAAAGATTCAGCTATACCTATCAAGGGAAGTCACCTACGCATTTACTTATGGATACATATTTTTGCGGGCTGGATACTGACAACCCTGCTCATCGCAGGCTTAACTGGATTGGTCAAAAAATAAATACGGTATCATAATCACAGCTTCAAATATCGTCCTTTTATGAAAATAGAGACATGCGGAATCATTTAATAAAAGAGATTGAGCTAGTCCGCTATAGGCTTATAAATATTGAAGAACCAACGTGAACTTCTTAAAAAGAAATAAACAGTCTGTCTTTCCCGTTTCATACAGACTGTACAATCACTGTTAGATTTGAATAGTGACCATGTCAGAGTTGAATGACAATTCGTATAGTGATCTTCAGTCGTTTGCCAACCTCAGACGAGAGGAATTAGGTAAGCTTTATAAGCCATACATTGATGTCACTGATCTTTATGGTCAGCTTATTTGTGACATCTGCTCGTCTCTTGGAGACATTCCACCTTCAGATGTGCAGGAAAAAGTCGTCAGAGATTTGATGGCAGATGTATTTGACAATTTATATGAATCCAGAAACATAATTCTTACTGGCCAACTCCATGTTGCTTATCCGATACTTCGTCGAGTCTACGAGTCACTTTCTCTATTTGTACTTTGTGCATTAGATAAGAAAACTGCCCAGAAGTGGCAAGCTGGCAAGCAAATATCTAACAGCGCAGTTAGAAAAGGATTAGCCAAACACCCGTTAGGCGAAAAAGAAGATAATCTTCGCGAATTATATAAATTCTTTAGCCAAGCTTCCCATCCCAATCGTAGTCTTATTCCTGAGAGATTTCTTGGCGAAGGAAATAAATTCGTTCTGGGAGCTATCGGAATGCCAGAACTTGTCCTGGTAACGGAATACTGTGAAAAACATTTATCTCTCTGGTTTTGGTTTGCCGCCGTAATGTCTACAATATTTGGCAAAAAATTGGGCTCCTCATTTTCATCTTATCATTCCAAGTATTTGAGTGTCGCAAAAGATGCCCAAGAATGCGGTAAATGGCTTCGTAGTGAGTTCAACAGACTCCTTAGCGAGACGAAAAAGGAACTAGGTGAGTAGAGTTTACCGCTTATTTGCACATACGAAATGGGATTTACATTCAAGAATTATTAGCCAATTTG
>CAZTKW010000362.1:0-4424 GCA_964614315.1 uncultured Pirellulales bacterium | reverse complement strand
TTTGCAGTCTGGTTGTTATGGTAATATTTGCCGGCTGTGAATCTTCGGCCCCTTCACCAGAGATGCCTGTTACCGGCTTTTTATGTAACTATTCAGGCCTTGAGCCGATATCAGATAAGAGTTACCGATACACTAATCCTAAATATGACCTTGCAAACTATAACCGCCTTGAGGAAGTTCGCGGGTATTAGTCCTTAAAAAAAAGAAATCTTTAGATGAGTTGATTATAAACACAAGAAGTATTTTTGAAAGGGTTGATAAATGATAAGGCTTTTGGCGATTACATTCTTACTAATTATGGCATCTTTTTTAACAGGCTGTGCAACGTACTATTATCAGGAGGGCAAGACTATAAGTGAATGCAAACTTGACCGGCGCGAATGTCTGGATGAGCTTAAAAAATATTCGAGTAACTGGAGGGAAATGGGGAGGTATGAATTCGAATTTATGGAAGATTGTATGTTCCAGAAGGGCTACAGGCTTGTAACAGAAGACAAGTTACCTATGAAAATAAGACGAGATGACCCTGAACAGTCTCTTCACTGGCGGCTGCACGGTATGGCCGGCGCCATCGATGAATGATAGAGACCAGGAAACCAAATAGTGCAGTAGCAATATTGAAAGATGGTTAAATCATATCGTTAAGTTGTGTCAATGAGGAAGATATGAACGTAACATTTGCAGATACTGATTCCTTTCGTGTTGTGCTTTGTGATACCGGCAGAGCCGAAGTTCATTGTGACCGTACAGGATACGATTATCTGGTTGTCTGTGCAAAAGTACCGGCCGTTTTGGTTCTCATCTGCTGCCTGTTCTTTTTTGCATTGTGCGGGTGTGGCCCAAAGGACGAAAGGACCTTAAGGGGCAAACGAACACCACAGGCCGGCCAGATATCAAAAGAAGAACTTCGTGAGTCGCTGAATAACTTTGAGGAATTTGCCGTATCAATTATAAAACAAACCGCAGACAGATTGGACCTCCTTCTGCCGAATCTCAAAACTAAAAAGACCAATTTGGTCAAGAGAGCACGTCTGCAGCAGGCGTTTAATACTATGTTCGAACAGGAAGACCCGATTATAGCTTTTCTCGAAACCTGGGCATTGTGTGTCAGGATAACAAATTATTTGGAAGAAGGTGAGGGAAGTAACTTATATGGGGACTATCAGGAAGTAGCAATAGATGCTGCCAAACGAATCGAAGACAGAATAGAGCAAATTGGCAAAGAATTCCTCAAAGAAGATGTCTTTGACCAAACACACCGGCAAATTCAAAACTTCGCCGCCCAGAACCCGATTAAGGGGGTATTCAGCAACGTTATCGTATATGCAACACAGGCTGAGCCTGGAAAACCAAGCACTTTTGACAACGTTATCGCTTTGCCGATGTCACCTTTTACAGCTTTGCAGGGCGTTGACCGGACCGCCACAGCTATACAAGGTGCGCGCGGTTCTATGGACCGCATTGCCGATATTGTCGAGAGCTTGCCCGAATCGGCGCGATGGCAGATGTTGTTACTTTTGTTGGACATGGAAGAAACCGAGATGGCCAAAACGGTTTTGACCAGTATGTCGAAACTTTCCGACAGCAGCGTTCGGTTTGCTGATTCGGCTGAAAAACTGCCCGAGCAGCTGAAGCAGCAATTGTCCCTTCTTATAAAAGAAATAGACGAAAAACAGGAAAATCTACAGACCACACTTGACAAAGCTGAAAAAGTGGCCGCCTCTGTTGAGCGTGCTTCAGCCGGACTCAGTAACACTGCCGAGGCATTTGGACGCACGGCACAGGATGTAAACCAGACCGCTCTGCAATGGGATGCCGCCGCCAAAAGCACAGCTTTGGCGCTGCAGGAAGTTGCGAAATTAAAGCCCCCGAAAAAGGAAACCGCCGAACCTGCAAAGCCTTTCGACGTCCTGGAATACCGTGACACCGCTGAAGCTGTTGGTGAAACTGTTAATGAAATGAGAAACCTTGCTGCTGAAATAAATGAGCTTATCGAGTCTCAGAAGTTTGCTGAATATGCTTTGATGCCGGAAAAATTCACCACACTGTTAGCATGGAGACTTGGACAGCTAATTGTTCTGTTTTTTGTATCAGCTTTGGTATATCGAATCGTAGTTGTTCGGTTTGTTAATAAAACCAAATAGAGTCCTTTGAAAGTATGTGATTGATATTCTCCTGTACAAAAAAAACTGTGAGCGGTAATTGAATTGTCAAGGGAGCTGAAAAAGGAAAGTATAAAAAAAATATAAAAACACACTTTGTCCGGCCGGTCCTTGATATCGTTATTGTTATGATGATGATTTATATTTCTGGTTTTGCCGGGGTTAAGGTAACCGAGTTGGATTGGCCGCGTCAAAGCGAAGCCCCGAAAGATTCTGTAATTATGACTGCAACATATAAAGCCTCTTCCCCACTGAAGCAACTGACTCCTGAAGATCTGCTCGAAGCATTTGACGACTGTCTCACCCGAATCCTGACGGACCTGGAAACTGACTTAAGACAAAAGCTCTGAAATTCAACAGGCAAATGTATATGACACTCACCCTTTTTAACAAGCTTAAAAAAGCTTTCAGATGTTTTTGCTTAAGCCCTGTTCTATTGGTTCTTCTCACGGGCTGTGCCGGCGTTAAAACCTGCCGCATCTCTCTTGCTTCCGAAAGACTCACGGTGCATTCACCCTGGTTTTATGTCTCTGATGATGATGTTGACCTCCAGGAAACTTACAGCGGTTTTGACCCGCGCACTCAGCAGCGTTTCTCTCACCTGACCATTGGAGACAAGGCAATCGACATGATTAATAACTCTAATGAAGTAATACTCGCTTCGACCTTTTTATTTGATGTCTTTTATTCCGAAGACCAGCCGCAGCGCGATATCGTCGAGGAAATAACCGCTGCTGTTGTTCAGAAGAAAAAGAGCAATCCTGAAATTTCCGTCGTCCTGATTTTAGACCCTGTGAACCGAGCCTATGGCCATCGTATCGGGCCGGCCGTAAAAACACTTCTCGAAAACGGCGTCGATGTTTTTTACTCCGACCTGCTCTCAACAAAAAGTGCAACCGCTTTAGGTCTTGGCCAGTTGGGAAGCAACATACTTCGTTTTGCCGATACCATTTCTTTCGGAATATTGGGAAAGCTCCTCTCTATACCAGCCACTCCAAAGTTGCCCCTGGACAATCCTCTTGACGAGCAGGGTTTGTCGCTCGAAGCTATATGGAATGCATTCGCATTGAAGGCAAACCATCGAAAACTCCTCGTGACCGATTGTGATGGTACCTATGAAGCTATGGTAACTTCGGCCAATCCCCATAATGCCAGCATACTCAATACAAACTTTTCCGTCACCGTAAAAGGTGACATCGCAAAGTACATTTACATGGTTATACGCGAAGATATCATTTACAGCAAAAAACTCGATATGGTTGATTGGAGCAATAACTCCAAAGCCTATAAAAAGAAATTCTTAAACAAAGTCCTCCCACCCTTGCCTAAGGCGGATATCAACCCCTCCGCTTACTCATCTTCATCTCCCGTGGCCGTCTCTTTCGTCACCGAAAGCTGCATCAGGAGAAGCGTTATAGAAATGCTTGAAAATGCACGACAAGACGACCTCGTACGTATCCAGATGTTTTATCTCTCTGATTTCAAAGTAATCAAGGCAATCATCAAAACCGCAAAGAGACTAAAAAAACCGATGCTCATCATTCTCGACCCCAGCAACGATGCATTCGGCATCAAAAAGGACGGCACCCCAAACAGGCAGGTCGCAGCCTACCTTATGAAAAAGAAAAAAAAGCTTGGCCTCAACCTCGAGATTCGCTGGTATGATACACATGGTGAGCAGAACCACGCTAAGATTATGAGCATCACCAATACCCACCCCGCAAGACAAAAATACGAACTCATCAACGGCTCAGCCAACTGGACCGGAAAAAACCTAAAAGACATAAACCTCGAGGCAAACATCTGCCTGAAGGGCTCAAAAAAGGTCGTCAACAAGTTTAACACCATCTTCGACCTCTTCTGGCATAATTCCGACGGCATGGTTTACACCATCGGTTATCAGGGCAAATATCAGGCTCATACCGGCCTGAGTAAATGGAGAGACGGAGAAAGATGGGGCTACGTCGCTTGGTAATTAAGACTTTATTCCGATAGGCTCTAACACCCCCAAAACCGGTTTTCAATCTCTTCCCGAATAAAAAAAATCAGGGCTGGGCTGCAGAGGGAGAGAGGAGAAGCGGCATTACCCAGCCCTGGAAATAGCTTGCTGCTTTAATAGCAGCTCTTGGTAATATCAAAGTTCCACTGCTCAATCCTTGTATGAAACATTATACATCAAAAGTAAAGGTTGTCAAACTTTTTCAATTTTTTTCATGCATTTTTTCCATGCTAAATTTCTAACCTTCCGCTGTAAACTTTAGA
>CAZTKW010000361.1:0-4425 GCA_964614315.1 uncultured Pirellulales bacterium | reverse complement strand
CCCAGCCGAATAACGCATTGTCAATTAACGTCTTAAACCCCGGCGAGGTAGCCGCCACAGCTGGCACTTCCGGCGTCGTTTACGGCATCACCGACAAGCCTGATTTCGACAGCAAATCGAGGGTAAATACGTTTGTTCATGTCAATTACTCGCCCGATGAGCCGCGATATGGTGTGCTGTTATGCCTCAACGGAACGGGCATACTGAATAGCTGGCTACGGAGGATAATTGGTGATAACGCCAGTTACGACCGGATGAACGAGTTGGCTGCGCAGGCGCCTGTTGGCTGTGACGGACTTGTAATTTTGCCTTATGGAAACGGCGCCGAGAGGACCCTGGAGAACAAAGATATTGGCGCTTCTGTTTACGGCTTGAACTTTAACACGCATAATACCTCGTACCTGTTGCGTGCTGCTCAGGAGGGCATTGTTTTCGCCTTAAATTACGGCCTTGAAATAATGCACAGGACTGGCGTAGAAGCTCAGGTTGTCAGGGCACCGAATGCCAATATGTTCCTTAGCCCGTTATTTGGCAAAGCCTTTGCTACAGTAACACAATCTGTTGTAGAATTATATAACACTGATGGCTCGCAGGGTGCTGCCAGAGCTGCCGGCGTCGGGGCCGGTATTTATAAGAATTTTGCAGATGCTTATATCGGCCTGAAACCTGTTAAAACGATTGAGCCTGACGAAAAATTAACACCGGTTTATAAACAGGCATATGAAAAATGGGAAAATATTTTGAAATATGAATTGGAAAGGAATTAGCAAAATGGCGGCTGACAAATCTCTCCACAGTATATGCAGATGGACGTTTAATCCCGGAAAGGGCGGTTTTGTGCCCTCTGATATGAGGCCTGAATGGGCTTGTGATAAATTCAACACTGTCTTTATGGTCAAACTGTTTATGTAAATTTTTGCCCCGCTAATGCCTGATATTGTCGAGCTGGGAATATAACTGAATTATGATTTGTAAGTAGATGAAAAAAACGCCCCGGAGGTGGCCGATGCGTTGGTTGATGCCGAATTATATCTGGCAATAGTCACCCCCGGCGCTCACGCCCATTTTGCATATGGCGGAATAGCCTCTCTGGACCCGGCTGAGCGTAAAAGAGCAGATGAGTTCGGCATCAGGGCAGTAGACCTTGCCTATGGACCTTTGAAGAAATCCTGGCACCCAGACCCTGCAAAAGCACCCTCATTAATACTCTGGAATGGGTCATTTGGTTACGATTTGGCTACTATCGGCATCAGGCAAATGTATCAGAACCTGAAGGAAAGCGTCGCCAAATTATGTAAATATGAGCAGAAAGCCGGCGGTGCGTTCTTCGTATGTTTTGAGCCCAAGCCGAACGAAGGACACCCGGCAATGTTAATCCCAACGGTCGCAAGTGCACTATTGTTCTGGAGGAGGCTCGAGGAAGAATTCGGCGTACCGCGGGCCAAAAAGGGGGTAAACAAGGAATTTGGTCATTCGGAGATGATAGGCCTCGACCATGTTTACGATAGCGTTGAAGAGCTCGATAATGATGCGATGGTTCATATGCATCTGAACAGCCAGGGATATAACGATGGAATCATTCTCGGTGGGCCGGGAAAGTACGACATAGACCACGGCGCAAGAATTAACGGTATGAATATTGCCATCGCCGGCCTTATACAGGAATATGGTTTTGCCCGCTGGAAGGGCCACGATATGCAGACCCGCCCGTACGATAACGCTGAACAGGGAATAGACAGGGTAATAAGAAGCGTATTGAGCTGGGAAGCCTGTGAAAAGGCCGCCCGAGAGCTTGATACCGCACAGTTGATGAAATATCTACAGCAGCGCCAGACCGCAAAGGCTGAAGATATGGTAAGAGCCGCAGTTGTTGAAGCCCAGCAGGCTTTTGACAAGATGTATAAATAGGCGGTTAAATCAATGCAGCAGAACAGGACCATAAATCGGCGTCAGTTTATAAAAAAGGCGGCAACAGTCGCAGCCGGTGTTACGTTTCCTTATTTTGTGCCCTCATCAGTTTTGGGCATGGCCGGCGGCGTCGCTGCCAGCAATAGAATCACGTTAGGCTGTATCGGAACCGGCAATCAGGGTGTCCAAGATATGAGAGGATTCCTTCAAAATGACGATGTACGGGTTGTGGCCGTATGTGATGTCAATACCGCCAGTTACGGCTATAGAAGCGCCAAGCAATACCTCGGACGCGAACCGGGCAGGAAAATCGTTAATGATTATTACGCTGAAAAAACCCGCTCCGGTCGGTACGAAGGCTGTGATGCTTATAATGATTTTCGTGAAATTATAAATCGTGACGACATCGATGCCGTCGTCATCGTAACACCGGACCACTGGCACGCCGTAATGACAATTATGGCTGCTAAGGCCGGCAAGGACATTTACTGTGAAAAGCCGCTTTCTTTGACCGTTGCCGGAGGCAGGGCAATGGTTCAGGCCGTGAAAAAGTACGGCGTTATTCTGCAGACCGGGACGCATCATCGTTCGACTCAGCAGGTGCGTTTTGCCTGCGAACTTGTACGCAATGGGCGAATCGGCAGGCTCAAGAGAATAATTGTAAAGCTCGACCCTCATCCTGTGCGTTTTCCAATTGAATCCTGGCAGCCTATGCCTGTTCCCGATGGTTTTGATTATGATATGTGGCTGGGGCCGGCTCCGTGGGCTCCTTATCACAAGCATCGATGTCTGTATACATTCCGTTTTGGCAGGGATTATTCGGGGGGTGAAACGACAAATACCGGCGCCCATTGTTTCGACATTGCCCAGTGGGCCAATGGTACCGACCGTACCGGTCCTGTGGAGTTTGAGGACCTGGGCAGTGAGTTTCCCTCAAAAGACGCACTCTTCAATACCGTCAGCAAGGTCCATTTTCGTGCCCGTTACGCAAATGGCGTCGAATTGCTCTGTACGCCCAACCCCCGTCATGAAGCCGCTCGTTTTGAAGGCACCGAGGGCTGGATTGATGCCGGCTGGTACGAATGCAGGCCTTATCCTGAGTCGCTCAAAGATTCAATAATCGGCCCTGATGAAATTCATCTGTACGAGAGCAACGACCACTATCGAAATTTCATCGATTGTGTCAAAACACGCCGTGAGCCTATCGTCCCCGTGGAGGTCGGTCATCGTTCGGCAACAATCTGCCACCTCGGAAATATTGCAATGATGCTGAAGCGCAAACTCTGCTGGGACCCCGATAATGAGCGTTGTATCGATGATGAACAGGTAAATCGTATGCTAAGCAAGCCTATGCGGAGTCCCTGGCATCTCTAACCTGCCTTTCTCTTAAGGTGTTTCAGCCGAATATCTTACATTGGATGTAATGTATTTTTCTTGATTTTTTTGCCTCTGTATCGTAAGATAATAGTGAGGTGATGGGAGGAAATGTACATATAAATTCCATTTGGAGGAGTTGACGGATGTCACACGAAAAAACCCTGACCGTTCTGTTTTTTGTAGTGTTGGCTTGTATTTCATTCCCACAGGCCGTCCCCGCGGAAGAATCAATGCTGATATCGTCCATCGAGACCCCTTTAGAACTCAATACCTGGTGGTCTTCTACTGGTCCAAATTCACTATCCACAGAGCACGTTACCGATGGAACATATTCAATGCGGATTGATTATGGCCCGCTTTCGCAGCCGGTATTTGAGTTTCAATACAATTCAGTTAATGTCAGCGCCTATGACAAAATCAAGCTCGATGTCTATCTCGAGGGTACACCTATGGTTATAAGCGCACGATTTTGGGAGTCCGGCTGGGCCGCCAGCTACAGAACCTGGTCGGTATACCTCATTGAGGAAGGCCACCAGACCATCGAGTATGCAATACCCGGCCTGGCATCGGCAATGGATACTACCAAACTGTTTATTATCACTTTCAGGGCATCCTCAGCCTATGTTGGAACTAACCAGGCCACTATTTATATTGACAATCTTCGCGCCACAAGGGGTACAAATGATGACGAATGGCTCAGGAATACAGACCCGGGCCATCCGATTATCACCGTCCCGGGAAATGTCGTCGGAAACGGTGACTTCGAGCTTGGCCTGCAGGGCTGGGGCTCCTGGGGGTCATGGGAGGATGCAGATTACATTTTCGGTTCAGGAACAGGTGATAATGCAAAATCAAGCGTTTATTCAGCTAAAATCACCTGTCTGGATGAGGGTTTGTCCCAGGGCCGCGGTGGTATCTGGAGTAATGTGGATCTTATCCCTGGCGATTATAATCTTAAAATGTGGGTGAAAGGTTCCGGGCCGGGTGTCGAAATGCGTTATTTCTTCTCAGGTGGTGATAGTTGGATTGTTTCCTCCGGAGGTTCGTGTCCTCAAACCGCCGTGGGCACCAGTTGGACAGAAAAGCAATATTCAGTTACCGTCACTGATGCAGGCCAGACTAATCTGTACTTAGTTAGCT
>CAZTKW010000360.1:0-4443 GCA_964614315.1 uncultured Pirellulales bacterium | reverse complement strand
ATGAAGCGTCTTAAACGTCTTAGAGACCGTGCAATGCTTGAAATACTTTTTGCTACTGGCATACGAATAGATGAACTGGTCAAATTGAGTCTTCACGATGTGGATTTGAATCGAAAAACGTTAATTGTCTTTGGAAAGGGACGGAAAGAAAGACTCTTATATATTTCGTGTGATGAAGTTCTTTGCTCCATCACAGAATATCTTAACTACCGTGCCAAGCTAAATCCAAAAACAAATGCTTTTTTCATTAATAAGTTTGGAACTCGCTTAAGTGTTTACTCTCTCGGCAATATATTTGATGAATATCGCCAGATTGCGAATATAAACCGTAAATTTACACCCCATTGTCTTCGTCATACAATGGCCACGATGCTTTTGGAGAATGGGGCAGACGTTCGTTCGGTTCAGGAAATTCTTGGTCATAGCCAGATCAGTACAACAGAGATATACCTGACAATTTCAAAACGTAGAAAACAAGAGGTATTGAGCAGATTTAACCAAAGAAATCGGTTTCATTTTATTTCTTAATCTTTAAAAAATTAACTACAGATAACTATAAATTATCCGGAGTAAAGATATATGTCGTTCAATAGTGAGCAAAAAACCTTTCAAAAACTCGAAACTATTATTAAAAAAGGACAACGACGGGTCGTGCCTTTTGTCGGAGCAGGTTTGAGTTTATATGGACGGAGAGAAGACCGCTTGCCATTGTGGGGACAGCTAATTTCTTTGCTTCAGAAACGTTCTAAAGATTACGGCCTCATCGATGCTGTTGGGGAAAAGACAGTCTCTGACTTAGTATTAGAAGGAAAGCATATAGCCGCAATCGATAATGTTATTAAATATATTGGCGAAAAACAGTTTAGGATTTTTATCGAAGAAACTTTTGACGTGAGTAATAAAACCATCCCTCCGGCTATCGCAGAACTTGTGTGTATTTCATGGTCTCTTATTGTAACAACTAACATGGACAATTTTATCGAGAATGCATGGAGGAAACGTTATACTCGAAACATTGAAATTATTACTGGCCGCGATACTTTAAGGCTTACCCAAGCAATTACAGGGGCTGATACTGATGCAATACCTAAACTCATAAAAATTCATGGCACTGTTGAAAGGTATGAAACATGGATTCTCACAGGAAATCAATACGAACTTCTTTTACATAATAACCCTGGGTATGTAGAAGCATTAAAGAATTTATTCTTGCAAACTGTGTTTTTTATTGGCTACGGCCTTAATGATGGCGATTTTGATGTATTATTATCTCAAATCAATGCCATTTATCCTGCTGGAATTGGTAACTATTATGTTCTTTTAAGAGAAGACACTAAAACAACATCTCATGTCAGACGTTTGATACGGGAGTACGGCGCACAGCCAATCTGGTATCGTTATTATCCAGAAAAAGCAGAAGAGCCTGACTCTGGCTACGGGGAAGTATTAGAATGCCTGCAGTTACTCGTAAAGGCATGGGTGCAAACTAATAGCAATGCACCAGTAACGCTAAAATATTTTCCCGAACTTGAAACGTCTTTTGTTGGCAGAAATCATGAATTGAAAATTATAAAGGAGCATATCCTCTCAGATAATCCTACGAGCCTTCAGATAATCGGATTTGGAGGAGAAGGCAAGACATCTCTGGTTCAACAATTTCTTGATGAATACAGAAACGATTTAAATTCAAGTCAATATGAGGCTGTTTTTGGGTGTTCTTTTTATCGGGCTGATGCGGGCAGGTTTATCAACGATGCTTATTACAAACTTTGCCCTAAGCCACATGCTTTGGATATATCTTCAAAAGTGTCTGAGTTAATACGCATTTTTAGTACCCAAAAAGTCCTCCTCATCTGGGACGGGATAGAAGCCATACAGGATGAAGATGGAAATATTAAAAATCCCTATTTATACGATTTACTGATGGCTGTCCTTACCGGAAAGTCCAATATATTAATCACTAGCCGACAGCCTACTACTCTGGAAATCGCTTGCTTAAATCTGGGACCACTCACGGAAAATGAGGCTATAAAATTGTTATATAAATGGGATATAGAAGTAACTAATGATGAAATTCTATATGTGGTTAGAGACCAGATAGGACTTCATGCTCTCTCATTAAGAATACTTGCCGGTTTTGTTCGCTACCAAGGAGACAGTGCTATTGAATTGTTAAGGCAATTGTCTATAACATCCATACCAGACGAGGCCGATCCGCTTCGTGCTAATAAGGCAAACCGAATTCTTGAATATTATCAAAGTCACCTTTCTGAAGAACTTCTTGCATTCATGAAGTGTTTTTCCATATTCCAGCGGCCTGTTGCTGCTTCTGTTGTTGTATCCTGTCTATCTAAGCCGTTACCTGATTGCTCGCTGAATAAATCGCTTATTGGAAAAGACCTGCGTACTACTATACGAGAGTTAATTAATAGGCGCCTTCTTATGGTGGAATCCGGGTCGCTTCTTACTATTCACCCTTTAGTACGTAATTATTTTAGAGGACTTGTCAACCCACAAATGACCAGACCTTTACACCAAGAGTTGGTCTCATATTACCAGAGTATTTTAAAGGACGATTCTGTTTACACCTTTGACCGTGCTCTGGTTTATTTTGATTTATGTTACCATGCAGTGTCTTCCGGACAATGGGATTTATTCCACTATATATTTAATTCAATTCTTAATCAAAACCACAAAAACTATTTGGGATATGTACTTGCTGCTTGGCAAGAATATCTTGATCTTGCCTCACTCGCATTTCCTGAGAGTGATTATAGAAAGGTTCCATTAGTCAAGCCTATCTATTATCTAGCCACGACAGCAAGAGGATTAAAGCATTTGGGGCGTTCCGGAGAATCAAAAAACCAATATTTGAGATGTATTGACTTGTGTGCTAAATCTAAACATCCAGATACAGCTCGATATATAAATAATCTATTTACTCTCTCTATTGCAATGGGTTCTCTTGATACAGCGGCTCAACTAATATTGCTGAATTTTGCAACTTTAAAATGGATGAAGGCAGAATGGCAACGCCGATGGCAAACGGAGCATGCTTTCAACTCAATCGGATATCTTGCTGGATTGCTGGGAAAACTGGAATTGGCAGAAAAATATTGTGATTATGCAGACCATGTCTGGGACGATTTTTCGGAACAAAAACAGTGGTTTTATTATTATCACCGCATTTATCTTGGAGATATTATTCTCGGGATGACCCATGGGCGCGAAAAAGAGGTTTTAAATATCACTAACGAAAATGTGCAGATAGGCGAAAAATATGGATGGAAAGAAACAATCGCTCTTGCTCATCGCTGCCTTTGCTCTACTTACAGAGTAATGTACTCTTCAGGTAACGATACAACCGATTACATTTCAATGGCAGAAAGCCATTTGAATAATGCAATGCGAATAGCTGAAGAAGTTGCTGCACCCAGACTAGAAATTGAAGTCCTAATAGAGCGCATCAGACTTCAGATTTTGAGCTACAAGAGAGAGGAAAAACGAAAAATAGACATCAATACTCTTTCTCGTATTATATCGAGAGCAGACCATCTCATAAAACAATGCAGTTTTTTCTTGTATGAACCCGAATTGCTTGCTGCACGTGGCTGGTTGAGTAAATTTAGTAGAGATGAGCATAAAGCAAAAAGATATTGCTCTTCTGCTGTAGAAATGGCAAAAAGAACGCGACATGAACTTGCCATAGCCAGCAGAAGCGGCTTGCTTAAGCCACTTATGGAATTATATAATATAGAACCATCTGAGCCGATGCAAGTAAATATCTCTAAGCTTCCCAGCATAGATCATCTATTGTCGCTTGAAATTACCTCTGAAGAATTGAGGACCGTTATGAGTACCATGTATGCCATATAATGGACAGTACATTGGACATTGTCTGTCTAGCCACGGAGTGTGTTTCTCAGCTAAGAAATCTTCAATAAGCAATAGATCGATATTAAGGTTAATGAAGCAAGAAACTGCATCTTTTGGTGTTTCGATAATAGGTTCATTTTGGGAATTGAACGAAGTGTTTATCAATATAGGAACTCCTGTCAGTTCGCCATAACAATACAGTAAACGGTAAAGAAAAGGATTAGCTTCTTCGTAGACAGTCTGGACCCTGGCGGTACTGTCCACATGACACACTCCTGCGAGTATTTTCCTATACTGTTCTCTTATAGGTACTATGTTAAGCATAAAAGGAGAAGGTGCATCCAATTCGAAATACTCCGATGCAATATCTTCAGGTACTACTGGAGCCAGGGGACGAAAAGACTCTCGTTTTTTTATATTTAGGTTAATATGATCCCGCATAGCTTCTGTTCTCGCATCCCCAAGAATTGAACGATTGCCTAAGGCGCGAGGGCCAATCTCCGAACGCCCTTTAAAAACGGCAACAACTCTCATTTCGGCTAGATTCTTGGCAACTTCTTTTACAGG
>CAZTKW010000359.1:0-4453 GCA_964614315.1 uncultured Pirellulales bacterium | reverse complement strand
CGGATGCTTCTCTGTCCGAAAACCTTACCATGGTTACTTTGACGACATCTTCCCAAGCGGAAGGAAGTTATACGCTAACGGTGCAATCGGTGCGTGATGTCTCCGGCAACACTATAGTCACAGATTCCGTTTCCTATGAGTACTCAAACGGTCTGATTGGTTACTGGAAATTCGACGATGGAAGTGGCTTAATCGCTTCAGATTCTTCCGGCCAAGGTAATGATGGAACTCTGATAAATAATCCTAATCCCACCTGGACAAGCGGTAAAATTAACTGGGCCTTGGAATTTATTGATTCTGATGACGCTGTGCAAATACCTACTAATAGTTTGAGCCCCAATAGTGGCTCAGTAACGATATGGGCAAAAGGAGCGGACTTCTTAGGCGTTCGATACCTTTTTGGGCATACAGTCGGCTCCTGGAGTAACAGAATACAGTTATACCTTGACGGAGGAGTCCTCTGCTTAGGCCTTGGCGACTCTTACACGACAAGAACAAACATTCAAACTCTTACTGCCCAAATCTGGTATCACATCACTCTAACATGGAACGGAACAAATTATGTCGTGTACATTGATGGAGTTGCAAGGGCAAGTGGTACATATACCGGCTTAACAGCTTTAAGCACGTCCGCTGATATTGGAAATACCGGAAATACATCCTTCCGTAATGAAGCCTTTAACGGCCTTATCGACGAAGTTCGCGTTTTCAATCGAGCTTTAACTGCAGATGAAGTTTTAGTTCTTTTCAACGAAGCCGGCTCTCTGGTATTTTCCCCCATTGGCGACAAAGAAATTGATGAGGGTTCGAATTTAACTTTTAATGTGAATACCACGGACCCAAATACAGTAGTGTATATAAATGACCATAATTTGCCGAGTGAGATACTTTTTTTTTCAAACACCTTTGAATGGACACCTAAATACGATGACGCGGGCAGCTACGAAGTCACATTCGAGGCAATGTACCGCGGCTTTGTCAATTCGGAAACGATAACCATAACAGTAAATAATGTTAACACAGATCCTGTAGTAGACATAAGCAACGGCTTGGTAAATTACTGGAAATTTGATGACGTAAATGCCAACAGCATTCCGGATTCTTCAGGCAGTAACAACACGGCAATCCTGATAAATGAAGTTCAGTCTACCAACGAGGGTGAAGTGGCCTTTAATGATATATATGATGCTGTTGAAATAGGCACTATCGGCCTCAACCCTACCCAGGGAACAATTGCTCTTTGGGCTAAAGGAACTGATTTCTCAGGCGTACGATACCTTTTTGGCCATACCGTCGGATCCTGGAGCGACAGAATACAGTTATATCTTGATGGAGGAGTCCTCTGTTTAGGCCTTGGCGATTCTCATTCGGTAAGAACAGGCATTCAAACTCTGACTCTCCAAATCTGGTATCACGTCACTCTAACATGGAACGGAACAAATTATGCAGTATATGTTGATGGACTTGCAAGGGCAGGCGGTGCATACACCGGCTTAACAGCCTTAAATACTTTGGCCGATATCGGAAATACCGGAAACACTTCATACCGGAATGAGGCCTTTAATGGCATTATTGATGAAGTTCGCATTTACAATCGGGTTCTAACGGCCGATGAAATTTCGAATCTTGCTCTTGTCTTCCTGCCAATAGGTGATAAAACCGTTCAGGTTGCTTCGAACCTGAATTTTGAAGTAAGAGCAAAGGCTCCTGATATAGTGGTTGAAATAAACGACCATAATTTACCGAGTGAGCCGGGTTATTTTTCAAATAACTTCAGCTGGACACCTACATACGATGACGAAGGCATCTACGAAGTCACTTTCGAGGCGACATACGGACAGTTCATAGATTCAGAAATAATAAACATAAAAGTTAATGACATTCAGCCGCTGTATGTCTTTGCGGATTTGTTTACTATTGTTCGATTGCTGGCCAGATATGAAAACACAGAGACGGGGAAGCCTTACACAGTTTGTCCCGTTCCCGATACTTTGGAGCATTTGGATGTTACCGGAGATAATTGTCTTTCTATCGCCGACCTGCCTGCTATTGTCGAATACTTGAATTATGTTTACCCCGATGTACCTTTGCCGTAATGGCGCATTCTATTTCACTTAAAACCCCAAATTCTGAAGGCATTTCTAAATGCAATAGATTCATTGCATATGTATTAACAAAAGGCTCTGTCCAAACCCTGACTGACCCTCAAGAATCATTCTATTACACTTTGCACAGCTTTGTATTTGAGGCCACCTGCCCAGTGAGTCGGCCAGCCTTATCGCCTTTTTATTTATTTCTGAGACCCGTTCATTTATTGTCTGCTCTGGATTCAGTTTCTGCCCACAGCAGGTGCATCGACCGCTTAATCGCCTCCACATATATTTCATCACATTACCCCTTTGATATTTTTACATGATGCAATATCGAAATATAATTATATTTTCTCTGACCGCCCCGTCAAGAAAAAATTTAGAGCTTATCTCAATAACTTTAAATCCTTGCTGTTTAAGTACCTAAGAGATATAATAAAATTATGAAAAAACCACAAAATAAACCTTTACCTGAAAAACTCCCCACCGGCCCCGCCAATGTCTTGTCTGCCTGTATGGGAAAAAGTCAGGCCCTGAATTCTTTGGTCGAATATGCCACCGATTCGATTGTCAGCAAAACAATCCTCGATAAACCCGTAGGCACGATTACCCTGTTTGCTTTTGATGCCGGCCAGAAACTAAGCGAGCACACCGCCCCTTACGATGCGGTTGTCCAGGTTATCGACGGCGCAGCCGCAATAACCATCGCCGCCAAAACCATAAAAGTCTCAGTAGGCCAAATTATTATTATGCCCGCAAACGTCCCTCACGCCGTCGCAGCAGAAAGTAAATTCAAAATGCTCCTCATTATGATTCGAGCATAGAGGAAGTGTCCGTTTGTTCACCGCCCTGATTATGGCGAACCGGTTTTCGGCAGGTAAAATATCCCAGACCCTATCCTGTCAGGATACGGAACACTGCCGTCGGCGGTCTTGGATACCCTCAGCGGCACCGTCTCCACCGAGCTGAAAGTTTCCACGTGCCCGTCTATATAACCGGCCGTAAGTTTCACATCGGGTTTCTCGCCGTTGGCGCTGCCCCTCTGCGACCAGTAAGCAGATGAAACATAAGTCTCCGGCGTAACCCTTGCCCCCTTGAACCTCTGGCAGCTCCCGAATGACTCCGGGCTGCGCCAGTGACCGTAACCGAAATAGCACGTCACCAACAGCTTGCTCGCCCCCCGTCCCGTTACCGGCCCCGTCGGCCCCCGAAATAGAGGCTCATTTTTTCCTAACCACCCGGTATAGTTCCACCAGAAGCAATATGTCCCCGACACAGGGTCCCGCATCGGGGCCGTATCCGGATTGTCCCATTCGTCCCCCGCATCCCACGCCTCCTGAAGGTATTTATATTTCCTCGGTGCATTCGGGCAGTACATTATCTTCGCCTCCCCGATATATCCCCTCAGGTATTCGCTCATTGCCCGGTGCCGCTGCGGACTAAGGCTCTCGTTCCCCGTCATCTTTATCGGCTCGTGCCAGTGCCAGTGTATATCCAAAACCCCTATCGTCGCCACCGACTCCGGGTATTTTTCATCGTTGTCGAATGCAAAGCTGTTTAATGCATTGATAATTTCCCGCTGGTTGCTCATCCCGACTATCTTCCGCGCCTGCCGTCTCGCCTTCCCCACTACCGGCAGCAAAATACCAATCAGTATCGATATAATGGAAATCACCACCAGGACCTCAATCAGGCTAAAAGCTCCCCACTGTTGGGCCTCCCTTACGTTTTTTTCACCGCAAAAACCGATTCTTCTTACCTCCACACTCATTTCTATAAGCTATGCAATTATACTATACTTAAAGCTGCTCCGTCAAGCTCCTTTCTCTGCGCATAGAATCAGGGCGCCGAGTCCCGCAACTCGCTTCCCTGATTCAGCCTTCACATTTTAACTATTTTTCCTTACGTTTTTGCGCTACTCTGCCCACGGCAGACCTTCAAGCCAGTCCCCGGCCAATATCGCAAAATCCACCAAATTCACAACGCCGTCGCGATTGATATCCCCGGCCCAAGACCATTCGCTCATACTTGCATAACCTGTATTCCCAAAAGCGCCCATATTTATCCTGCCGCCGTTGGGCGAACGCTCTGCCGCCGGCTCAACATTCGGGTCCCCGCTGTCTATACACGGGCTGCTCACATCGTCAAGAACCCATACATCATACGTCGGCCAATACCGCCCGCGCTCACTCAGCAAATGATAGTCGCCGGCATTAGCATCCGCAAACAACGGGTCTGGATATTCATGCCCAGCCAAACCAACCTCATACATCGCCTCAATCTCAAAAGCTGTCAAGGCTCTGTCATAAATTCTGACATCATCGATTGTGCCATCAAAGAAAGATCCAGGTGGATTTCCGCTA
>CAZTKW010000358.1:0-4464 GCA_964614315.1 uncultured Pirellulales bacterium | reverse complement strand
TTTTACCCTCTCACCTGCCTTTTTTAACATTTTATTCACCCAAATCTTCGATAAAAGCCTTTCTGGCTCTTTGCTGTTTCAGCATACTTCGCTGTTTCTTTTCTTCTAATCGCTTCCGGCGGGCCTTCTCAGGCACCCGAGTTTTCTTACGAAGCCTTCTCTTTTTTAGGGCCTCTTTCAATAGCTCTCTAAGCCGCTCAACTGAAGCTGCCCGATTAGCCTTCTGCGTCCGATGCTTTTGTGAAACAACTCGTATCACACCGTCCTTATCGGCCCGTGTTGCAAGCCGTCTGAGTATCAGCCTTTTCTGTTCCTGCGAAAAACTTTCGCTGCCAGCCACATCGAAAAAGACCGTCACTCGTGTATTGGTCTTATTAACATTTTGACCGCCAGGCCCGCTGCTGCGTGAAAACCTGAAAACAAGCGAATCCTCTCTAATGAATATTCCGTTGTTAATCTCTATTTCTATCTTTCAAAATCCCACTAAAATTAATTAAAAACACATCTTCGCTATTACACAATCATAAATTATAATTCATAAAGTCAAACTTTTCTATGGCCAAACTGGCTGATTATCGGAACTGTTCCAATAATCACGCTCGCAAAAGACCGGCTTTTAAGACTGCTTCCTGCACTTTGAATAAACCGCCAAAAACCGCGACCTCCGAGAAAATATATTTATTGATTATTTTCTCCTGCTTGCACCCGAGAGAACCTAAAATTCCCCCATTAAGTCCCCGCAGAACAGAAAAACCCGGCTGCATTGTACAAAAAAACGCTTTGTGTGTTTTTTGGGCAATTCTCTCAATGGCCTTTTTTGAAATAAAGTAGCTCCTTCAATGCGTCGATTAGGCGTTATTATAAAAAGTTGAGTCTATTTAATAAGAAAGGAGACGTACTATGGATTACGAAGAAAAACTCAATATTCCCGAAGAGCCTCAACACACTGCGCTCGAAGACTCCGAGGAAACACTTGATGAGGAATCTCAGGAAGTAATGTTAAGAGAACCCGAAGAAGAATCAGAGCAAAATTAGTCTTTATTTGAGGAGGGAGTTGGACTAATATCTGACTCTCTCCTATTTTTTACCACCCCTCTCCATTCCTTTATGAACCCTAAAAAAACGTTTTTTCATAAATACCATACTTGCAGGCAAATTCCTTAAAACATTGAAATATTCTTTTGTACGGCCGAACCGGTTTTTGACTAATATTTCTTTGATTTTTAATAGACTTGAGGTATAATACTATCTTGTCGGCTTTGCTAAACCAGAAATGGAGATTAGGCATGGGTAAAAAAGTGTATGTTGGAAATATTGGTCCTAACGCCGACCAGGCCGCCCTGGAAGCATTGTTTGCCTATTTTGGAACCGTTGAAAATGCTTATATAATCTCTGACCGTCGCACCGGCAAAAGCAAGGGCTTCGGCTTTGTTGAGATGAGCACCGAGGAAGAGGCCAAAGCGGCAATAGACGCTCTCGACGGAAAGGATTGTGCCGGCTTCACAGTTAAAGTCAGCTACGCAAAAGAAACCGGCTAACCCCCATTAACACACCCGAATCCTGCCCTTAATAATAACGATACTCTAACTTTGCATTTAGGGGCGAACTTACATCTGGGGCTAATAAACGTCAATCAGCTCGACAATTACTGTTTTTCCCTTTAGCTCTTCGACGAGCACAAGACCAACGCCTGGAGCGTAGTATTTATGCTCGATACTGCCTCGCTCAAGTGGTGTCCACTCCTTGGTCTTCAGACAATCATCGAAATCGCCATACTCAACTGAGACGCTCGCATTAAGCCTCAGTACCCTGCCCATATCTTCTGCTTCGCCCACGTAATATTCCTGCTGGTAGCAGACACCAGTCTTAGGTTCGGCCAACATCACGATTCCCGGCAGGGCCCCGTCTACACCGGCCGTCCAGGAACCCTCGTCAGTGGTATAGAGAAAATTCCAGTCATCGTCGTATACATACGCCTCAGTATCTTCCCCGAAGTACCATACGTTCCCGTCGTTGTCCCATGCGTACCAGTCGTTAGTATCCTCGGTGAGAAACCACGTTACCCCCTCGTCAACAGAGACCCACTCCACATCGTAAACCACTATGCAGGTGACTCCCATAATCAACTCGGTGTCGTAGGTGATGGTTATCTCGTTCCGGGCAACCTCATCCTCTGTCTCAGCCAAATAGACGTATGTTGTTCCAATCGCCATCGGGAAATATGTGTTGTCTTGGGGTGAATCGAAGTCGTCGGGATTGACGGCTTGGGCCTCAAGACACTTCGCTTCTGCAACGCCGGTACAAAAACCGATGAGCGTTACCACAGTAACCGCCAATGTCAAATTAACTATTACTCTTTTCATAACCAATCTCCTTTAATTCTGGGTCGGCGCCAATCCCGGCTTTGTCGGGATAGCTTCAAACCGGCCGTTTTATATGGTGGTCCGTCAACTTGAATTCCCCGTCCATGTATCTTAAGCTGCGCAGCTTAACCCCGTCTTTAATCGTGATTTCCCAAATGGATGTCTTAATAGCATTGCCACGTCTCCTTGACGATGTCAATCTATTGAATCCAACTGAAAATGTCAAGCTTTTTTTTTCGGTTATGCTGTTAGCTCTTACCCCGTATTGAACCAGAAACCAAATCCCGCGGGTTCTATTACACTATTTTTTTCCCCGGCTTACTTATTGTTTTTCTTAAGTTCTATACCAGGCTTTAGTTGTGATCTCTGCAGCTATAATGGTTAGCCAGTATTGTAATAAGCACAAAATCAATCCTCCGGTGAATACTATTCCTACGAGTATTGGAACTGTGAATGTGAATGACAAGACCGGACTTTCAAAACGGTAGCCTATCATGCCGCCAACAAGTGCCCACGTGCCGGTCAAGCAACACATCATTAACATAACTGCCGCTGAAAATAAAGCTGTCTTCTTAACGTTTAGTTCGTATTCCTCAGTGATGGCGTTTGTGTGGTACATTCTTCGTGCAGTATAAATGCCGCCAATTATCCCCACACCGAAGTTTAATATCGGAACTCCCATACAAAACCCAAGGACACCTATTGAGTAAAAGATGTAGATTGCTGATAGCACTTTGTTATTCATTTGATATGCTTTCTTAACCCATCGTTTAAGAAAGGCGATGTTGATAATTATTCCTGCTCCCAACCCAGACAAAGCTACGGTAGGCACGTTTTTTTCATCCATTAATATGGCACTTACGAACCAGGCTGTTACAAAACAAAACAATACTGGTACTGCACCCAAAATGAAGCCTATTACGAAAGACTCGAGTTTTTTCATCGCACGTTCTTGCCTTTTTATTTTTATGTTAGTTTTGAATTACTAATACAAACCATTCATGACAGCCGGTCCACAATCTTTTCTTTTCTTCTGCAGTCAACTCTTGAGTGGTTCTGTAAATAAATTATTTTTTAATTACTTTTTACTCCAAGATTAAAATTAATTAACATTATTTTTTTTATATAATATTATAATAAAAGCTTTTTACCTCTTTCAGCTTTGGTATGCTGTCAATATATTCTGGAGACAGGTCATTAATGTCAGGTGGCGGAGAATCATTTTGTTCCTGATATGATACAAGTGCCTTTATAACGGGTTGGTAAGTGCCGACAACTCTGTCTTCAAGACCAAACCAGAATAATGCTGTGTAAACTATATAAGCAAAATAACCGACAAAGACCAGCAAACCAATCCCTAAGGTTACAGATATGTATTTTATGACTTTCTTTGTACTCATGATTTACCAACCACAAATCACGAACTCTCACCGCACTATTTTAACATTTTATTCACTCTCATTTTGAGGGTGAAATTTTACCCCGCTCAAGTACTTTGCGATGCCAATAGCAATTGCGAAACCTGATATAACTTTCATTTCACTATCCCAACAAACTAAAATTATGGGGCAATGGAAGACTCATTCATTAAGTCCAGTTGCTTGCGAAGCCATTCTTCCGATTTCAGTACTGTTCCGTCAGAAAGCTCAATCAGATAAGGTTCACCGCTTACTGATGATTTGGACGCAGCAATTCTGATGAAGTCCGCTGCTGTTTTAATCTCTGCTCTCTTCCACTCCCACTTCATTTTCATGTGAGCGACAGCTTCGTGAACCGTGTATTCTTGGCCGTTCCGGATGAACTTGGCATCCGAAAGTTGTTGAAGAGAAGAGATTAGTTTCTCAATCTTGTCTTCTTCCGGAAGAAGCCTTTCCATTTCGACTGTGGCAGGCCATAGCTGAAAAACGGCAAAGTCCTCCCCGATGGCCAGATTCGTCAGTTGCTTTAGTTTAAGTTGGTAAGTATGCTCGCCGGTAGTGAAGGACACAATGTCATTTTGACGGATCGACCGCATCGGAATAACGGCTTCTCCGTCATCACGTGATAGTGTAATAAGGACCTGCCCCCCGGTTATATCATCGAGTGTCAGAAGAAACTTGTT
>CAZTKW010000357.1:0-4466 GCA_964614315.1 uncultured Pirellulales bacterium | reverse complement strand
TTTGCCTAGCTTTCGCACGGCTGCATCAGCCCCCTTTCTTCATCCCCTTGTTCTCGACATGGTGGACAATCGGGGCAGCCCCACGCTATCCTCAGGGGCGCGAGTAAGGCCAGGACCCTGAACGAAAGAAACCAGTCGTTTATGCGGCCCTGGCCTCGCTGCTAGTGGCCCTTGGACTACTACGGCTTTGCTCTTCGGCCCTGGTAGGCCAGCAGCACACCCGCCGTCCCAGCGACAGCAGCCCCCGCAACCGCCAGTGGCCACCACGGCCACGAGCTGTCCGATGCAGAGCCCGCTCCCGTAGGTGGGACCCCAATAACAGCCTCCTCCGCTCCGGGAGCAGGCTCGACAGGGGCAGGCGCAATGATAACGTCCTCCCCGTCGGGTGCGGGTGTCGGCGGCGGCCCTGGCTCCACTGGCCCGCACGAGACGTCGTCGATGTAGCTCTTGGCCTCCAGCTCCGCCTCCACCGTCTGGCAGAAGTCGGCCACATCGGTCGTCAGTAGCGCCCGGCCGATGGGCGGCCACGACTCCATGACCACGAACTCGAGCTCGTCGTCATAGGCACGCAGCACCGCGCCGGCCTCATCGATATCGTCCTGCGTTACCGACGTGTTGAACCCTACCGTCACCTCGTATCGAGCCGCTCCGCCCGTGCTGGGCGCGGGCGTCTCGTCAACGGGCGCCGGTGTCTCCTCGACGTCCGGAGCGACCGCCGTCTCCACTGGCGGAGGCGTTTCTGCGGTTGGCGTAGGCGTCTCCGTCTCGTCGGCGTACGCCGTGCCTGCCAGGATCAGGCAAGCGCCTAGCACCGCTGCAACCAAAAAGGGCAGGCGTGACATGCTGCACCTCCACGGACTTTTGGCCCTATCCTACTCGTAGGTACAAGCGCTCGCAAGGGGCGCTTGTCCTCTACTTTCTAGGACGTGAGAGCGGGCGAGAAAGTTCCCGCGCCTCCTGCCGCGCGACCCGTCGCCCATCGCCCTCGTTGGTCGTCTGACGCGCGAACACACGGATGGAATCCTGGCCCCCGACGGTGTAAAATTGATTGGACCGACCGGGGGTAATCTGATGCCTGTCAGCCAGAACGTCTCACAAGACATAGTCGACCTTCCTGTTGAGAACCTCCTACTCGACAAGGAAAATCCTCGCCTCGCGTCGAGCCTCGTTGACGAACCCACCCAGGAGAATCTCCTTCGGGTGCTCTGGACTGAAATGGCCGTCGATGAGGTCGCTCTCTCCATCGCGGCCAACGGCTACTATCGAGACGAAGCGCTGCTCGTAATCCCGGAGAAGGATTCAGGAGCCGCCCCTGAGGGCCGCTATATCGTCGTTGAGGGCAACCGACGGCTCGGTGCCGTGTTGCTGCTGAGGGACAGCGCTCTTCGCGACAGGATCAAGGCCACCGGTCTTCCCACCATAAGCGAAACTGACCGCCGGGCTCTAGATCGCCTGCCGGCTTTCGTCCACACTGATCGCGAAAGCATCTGGGCCTATGTCGGCTTTCGCCACGTGAACGGTACAAAGCCGTGGGATGCGTTTAGCAAGGCAAGGTACGTCGCGCGCGTCCATGAGGAGTTTCTCGTACCCCTCGGAGAAATCGCCGACAGAATCGGTGACAAGCACTCCACCGTCGAGCGTCTGTATGACGGCTACAAGGTTCTCCGCGAGGCCGAGGGGATGGCTGGCTTCGAGAAGGAAGATCGAATAAAGAATCGCTTCTACTTCTCCCACCTATACACCGCTGTGGCTTATCCGGAATTCCGCAACTTCCTCGGCATCACCGAAGAGCGCCGAAAGCGTCGTGATCCCGTCCCGAAGAGCAAGCTTGACGACCTCGCAGAGCTGATGGTCTGGTTGTACGGCAGGAAATCGACCAACACACAGCCTGTCGTGCGCACCCAGGCCCCCGACCTCAGTAGGCTAAGGACTATCATCGGGAAGCCCTCCTCACTATCTTTGCTAAGGCGCGGCTATCTTCTCGATGCCGCCTTCGAACACAGCAAAGGAGACCCCCGCCGGTTCCGAGAGGCCTTATTTGCGGCCAAGGAGGAACTACAAAAGGCCAAGGCCACCGTGACTACCGGCTATGCTGGCGAAGAAGATCTCCTCGAGGCCATGGACGGTATCGTCGCCACTGCCAACAGCCTTTCCGAGGAGATGAAGACCAAGCGGGATACTGTGGCTGCTCGCCGCAAAGCCCCCTAGCATGCTGCCTCTGCCCGATTCGCCAACCGATGACCTCCAGCTTGCGGACTGGCTGGAGCTTGTGGCGCTCCTTTCCGGCGATCTCAACGGCAGCAGCGGCGATCTCGAGCGTGCACTGGGCCGGGCCTCGGTTCTCGACCTCGACGGTGCCGAAGCGGTAGACCGCAAGGTAGTCGATGTGTTCTCGGAGCTGGAGCTCCGTGCGATAGCAGCCGGTCCAGGCTATCCTTTCCTAGTTGAGGGGCCGGTTCTCCAGGCACTACCCAACTGGAGGGATTGCTCATCCTACGTCTTCTGTCTGTGCCTTTCTTATTTCCGCTGGAAACGCCCGCCAGGAAGCCCATACTTCCCCCCGCGCCTCTTCGAAGCATTGTGCACGGAAGCCGCGCGCCGCTGGGTTGGGGGAGACGCGATCAGGTTCGGCTCCCCACGAGTGCGTTCGGATATTCCAGCAAGCTTCCAGAAAGCTCTGGACGTCGTATGCCAAGAACTCATCCGAGAAGGCGGAGGCTTCAGGAAACAGCCATACAGGCTGCACTGGAGCGGAGACTACGGCCTCGACCTCGTGGCGTGGCGAGACTGGCCAGACCGCCTTTCCGGTAAGCTCATCCTATTCGGCGCCTGCGCCTCTGGCCAGGACTGGCAAGACAAGATTCATGACCTGATCCTCGTCGATTTCTACAATCTCGGAATGATAGAGCATCCTCAGAGCCCGGTCGTACGCGCCTTCTTCGTCCCGCATCGCGTTCCCCTCACCCGTTGGTGGCAGACTACTTACCGGGCTGGGATTATCTTCGATCGGTGCCGGATCGCCGCTTCCGCTCCAACACTCCCTTCCACTGATGTCCACGGTGATGGCCACGCCTGGATTGAAATGATGCTGGCCGCTCAACGAGGCTCATGAGAAACCGCCTACACGCGCTTTGCCCCTACTTCGCCATGTTCCCTGAGGCTTTCGTAGAAGAGCACGTCAGCGCATTCACCCGCCAGGGCGACTACGTGTTCGATCCCTTCTCCGGCCGCGGCACCACGGTCCTACAGTCCCTCCTGATGCGGCGGCAAGCCGTCGCCACGGACATCAATCCCGTCGCTTACTGCGTTTCGGCCGCCAAGGCGGAAGTTCCACGACCTGAATCGGTGCTGCAAGAAATCGATCAGCTTGGAGCCCGGTATCAGGCCTGTGATAGGTCAGGGTTAGTCGAGCAGCGCCGCCGTCTTCCACCGTTCTTCGGGCGGGCTTTCCACTATGCGACTCTAGAACAGCTACTCTTCTTGAGAGGCGTCCTCGATTGGCGGCACGACCAGACGCAGCGGTTTGTCGCTGCCATGATCCTCGGCACCCTCCACGGCGAAATGGATACATCGGTCAGATACCTTAGCAACCAGATGCCCCGGACGATCAGCCCCAAGCCCGCCTACAGCCTTCGTTACTGGAGACAACTGAACCTCTGGCCGAGGAAGAAGGACGTCTTTGCCAGATTGAGGGTCGAATCCAAATTCCGTTTGTCAGGCGAACTCCCGTCTCTGCAAGGAACGGTGCGTCTTGCCGACGCCCGTGACGCAGCCAAGCAATTTCCAACACTGAGGGGCAGGGTCGCCTGCGTCATTACGTCTCCCCCGTACTTCGATGTCACCGATTGTGCAGAAGACCAGTGGCTCCGGCTCTGGTTTGTCGGCAATGATCCAAGGCCCACTTACGGAAAGATCTCCAGAGACGACCGGCACGACCAGAAGGATAGATATTGGGGGTTCCTTTCTGAAGTCTGGTCCGGAATTGCTGACCTCATGCGTCCAGATGCAACCCTGGTCTGTCGCATGGGCGGCGCGGGGCTGAGCGAGGGCGAGATCACCAGCGGGCTGACCAAGTCCCTCAATCAGGCATTCCCCAGCGCGCGTCTGATCACCGAGCCAAAGACGACTCCTCTCACAAAGCGTCAAACACCGGCCTTCAGGCCAGGCAGCACCGGTTGCCGCTTCGAAGTTGACTACCTCTTCCACCTCGCATAGACTACCTCGTCGCAAGCTGGTTGCCAACGGCCTGCTTAGCAACAACCCGGCCCCCGCACGCTCCGCCAGCTCCTCCTGCCCCGCCTCAAATACAAGGGCCGCCCCGACGCCGTCGGGACGGCCCTCAACCTCCACCCGTAGCTGCAGACCTTCAGGCCTGCCCTGAGCCTGTCGAAGGGCCTGCCCGCCTTTTCTTCCTAGTACTCCATCGGTGGCATCTGCGGCGCCGCCGCCTTCGGCGGCTCAGGTAT
>CAZTKW010000356.1:0-4467 GCA_964614315.1 uncultured Pirellulales bacterium | reverse complement strand
TATTCGTATCGATCCGATAGGTAGTGTTCATCCCAAGGCCGACTATACCGAGCAGGAATGGTCTCCTGCAAGTAGCTAGTTTATCAGGGACAGTGGGCTTAGGCCGCTTACTCCCGCAAATAGCGATTTTGACAATGCGAAAGCTGCAGGTGATAGGATTTGCTGAGGGAGTTTTTACCAACTTAATCGCGCAATCTGACCGACTTCTTCGATTGTGCGTAATGCTGCTTGCGTCTTATCAAGCAACTCGCGGAGGGCATCTTCATCACACTTCCAAAAGGGGCGAAACCAAGAAAAGTTCCAGTTAAAGTGTCCAAGCCGAAGTGCCATTTTCAAGAAATCTTGAGGCAATGGCTTTGGGGTGAAGGGGTTTTCAAGGAGTACTGTATGCTGTGGCAGACTGAACAGTATCGCACTTGTGTGGACCTCCTTGCATGTGCTAGTCTCTTCGCCCTGCTTTGTTACCGTCTGTTGGAAATGGCCGGAGAAACGCATACGGGTGTATCTCACGCCCCTGGCTTCGGGGGACAGGCCTTCCTGAATGGATTCGTTGTCGATTAGACGAGTACCTTTACATCCGTACGCCGCTAGCCAAAGTGGCCCGGCTCGGAATAGTCCACCGCGAAGGACGTATATTGGGGACGCATCCTGCGGCGGTATGCTAAACCATTCTTCGAATTGAAGGTCAAGCCAAATTATGGAAGGCGTCCTACCGCTGAACTGTTCAGCCTCCTCCGCCAGTTTTGCCGCTATCTTACTGGCCAGGTTCTCTACGGATGTTTCGCCATCTGCTGGATATCCAGCGGGATAAACGCAGTGCTCGTGCTGCATGCTGTTTCCACTGAATTGACTCCACTTTTTCTCTTCGCCTTCGCTCATTAGCTTAGCCGCTACCTCGATCTCGATGGGTTGATCGGCCGCTTTCACAGAGAAATCGGGGCCTTCTCCCGTTGTGTTATCTCGAATATCCAGACCTATCTGCTTGAGGTATCCAAATGCGCGAATTTCCGCTAGCGCACCAGCAGAGTCTTCGCGCTTAGAGCTTGCGGCTTTCTTGATTAGCCGATCGCGGCACGGCGGAGGCATTTGCCTACTGGCCATCTCGGTGTTCACCAACGCGTGCAAGTTTTTTAGTGCGCACTTCTTTTCCGCCCCACGCCATATCCATATCAAGGGATGACTTGGACCTCCGTGCTGGCAGGCCCAAAGCTTACTAAGCGAATCCATGGGGAGTTTGGAGAGAGCCTCATGGAGAGAAGGGTATGAGCAGCGTAGCCAGTCAAGTTTTTTCTTTAGCAAGAAGGTACTCATAACGAGGCACTAGTCTTTCATTTCTTGTGCAACACATTATCTCCAATCTGCACTCAGAATAAAAGTGTAGGGATAAACCAGAAGGCCGAGGCAGGTTAGACCTAGATAGAGGTTTCTAGGTCTACTCCCTGTGTTGAGAACCCTAATTGCACTAGCGGATTTCGCCGCAAGAGCCTATAATGAGTAGGAATGGATGACCTCGAAGGGCAAAGGATTCTTGGCCTTATTAACGCCGCGGAGAAGGTAGAGGATCTGGAAGGTCTCTCCTTGACGTGGCGTCAGAGGCATACTCTGTTTAGCCACCTTACGGAGCACGGTCCTGTTTCCTCATTGGATGACCTATTGATCGTTGAGGGAATTGGCAATAAGACTTTGGTTAAGATGGAACAAAGAATCCATCGGCCTATCGAGTGGCTAGTCCATTTCTTTGAACGGTTCCTCCAGTTGCAAGAAGAACTAACGAAGAAGATTCAGAGGACTGGTGCAACGGACTTCTGCAATGCGTGTGCTTATAGAGATAAGTGTGCCCGTGTGCTTCCACCCGTAGTGCCCAGCAAAAACCATAGCAGCTACAGAATAAGATGCCCACACCTGCTGAATACATATGTTCTCTATCCGCGCGCGGCAAAGGCACTAGAGACAAAGCGCGTTCGATGCCGCGAGTGGTGGCCAGTATCGAATCCATTCTTATATACCGTTTATTTTGGGAAAAGAAGTGTCGTTTTAATTCAAGAGTCTCCTTGGGCCCCGGGAGTGACTCGCATTGATCCTTATCGAGACTCATTTAAAACGGCGAGGGAGTTTAACCCGGTAGCAATCGGTTTCCTTGGAGAAAAGTCCGGAACATTGCGCTGCAGAAGACTGACACCTAATGTTGTATGGTGCAATGGCCAGGGGGTAAAGGTCTTGCCGCTCAAAGAAGAATTGGGGCGACCTTTGTTTCAAGTTGTTTCAACGATCTCCGATTCACTGATTTCGAGAGTGAAAGGCCCCTCGACTCCTCACAAGGTGCAGATAGAAGCAATGTGCGCACTTGGGGAAGAACTAGGCTACTCGTCTGTACAGGAGTTCCGTACGGCAATCGGTGTTGTTGATTGCGTATGGCTTTCTGCACATGAGGAAGTGTTTGCAGCGATTGAAGTCGAAACTGGCAGTGAGGTTAAGAAGGATATCGTTTCCATTTGGGAAACACGACCAAAGGTAGGGATTATTCTACATCATTGTAAATCGGAACACGATTTGCTGTACACCGCGAAACTGGAAATCTTAAACTATATACCATTCCCTCTGATCTTTGTGGCATTTGGGCTCCAGGAAGTTTTAGTGGTTTCAAATGGTGATCTCTTGGAGCGACTGCCATTAAGGGAATATAGTTGGTGAGGAACTTGACCTTATACAGAGATGTCCAGGTGACATCAGATGGTGCCAGATAGCATGAGCCATCTTGATTGGTTAAGTAGGTTCTTTGAAAGGGTGTTGCAGGAATCCGAAACGGAACTTGTACGAAAGGCTTTTGCGTTATCACCCTTTGGCATCCTGGACTTCTTGTACCCGCTGGTCGCAAGGGAAATGGGATTAGAAATAGGGCGTGAGAACTACAGTGACACCCTCATTGTTCCCGCATGGAAATGGCCTTATACTGTTCACCACCCAGATGGGAATATCCTCCTTGTGCAAAGCTTCGATCAACTTCCTTATGGTGATACTGAGGGATTAGTGTTATCGCGTAATGCTCAAGCAATTGGCTATTTCGGAGACTCAATGAGAAAAGCGTTGGATTGTTGGGATCTCGGCCTAGAGGTTGTTTGGTGCAATGGAAAGGAAATACTGGCTTTCTCACATGGTCCCCATCCTGCTTGGTCTATTGAAGAAGTAGCAGAGGAGTTAGCTACCAGGCTTCCACTCTTAATTTCAGACAGCGAAACATCTCAACACGACATGTTTGTCAATGCTATGTCACTAGTAGGAAAAGACCTGGGTTATATTCCCGTCCGTGAGTATTCAATGCGCTTTGTCCGACTGGACTGTGCTTGGTTATCTCCATCCGGAGAAGTATTTGCGGCCATCGAAGTTGAAACCGGCGGAGACATCAAGAAGGACATCGTTTCCATTTGGGAAGCGAAGCCGAAGCTTGGAATCATTCTTTGCGGAAAGAAGTCCAAAGGGCTGTCGGATTTGTGCGGAACGGAGGCGTTGAAAAGTCTTCCCTTCCCCATCATACTAGTTCCAGCGGATCTTCATGAGATCCTAGTCGTTAAGAATGGGAGAATTACAGCCCACTTACCCTTAGAGCTACATGATGATGATGTAGTATGTTCTGAGGAAGGACAGACACCGTCTTCTTGTACCCTTTCCGAGGAGAAAAAAAGGCACATCGAAGTACCGCGCTTTCAAGATCCCGTTAAAGCACGAGATTTTGCTATCGAGGTGTTGGAAAAGGAGGCTGTCAGTTTCTTTGAAGAAAACGGGTATCTGGAAGTCGGGGGATCTAACCATCATCTGTACTACATCTTTGATCGGATTCCTGCGGAAGCCGTGGGGGAGAATGGGCCGATGAAGTGGCTTGTGTTTGGTGTAGATCCCCGGATGGAGGAAGAACTTAAACAAAAAGGAAAGATCAATTTCCCATTGGAACACTTCTGTATGTTTGATTCACATGGGTTCCCCACCCACACGGAACTAGTATCCCTGGTACTACAGGTCCGGAGTGATGTTTTGGCTATGATAGAGCGAGGCCCCGACCCATTGTACCTGAACGATTCCCAGTACTACCCTGCAACTGACAAGATGCTATATAAGATTGGCAAGACACTTGACGAAGAAGACTACTACAAGGACCGCTCCCTTGGGTATTGGCTCAAGAGGATTGAGGAATCTTAAGGCCACTTGGGTTAGAGTTTCCCTTGAATTCTAGTCCTTTTCTCTCTCAGCCTAAACGGTTCTACTAATTAAACCTATTTCAAGAAGTACTCAACCATCCGATCTTCGTATCCAACATACAGAAGGACTTCCTCAGGTATCCTTCTCCGGTTGTCCCAAACGCGATCCCCGACATGCTCCCCAGGGTTTACACCTCCACACTCTCCTTCCACGCGGGGATATGCGCGTCCACAGTGAGCTTTTGATCGATCGCCTGTTTAAAGCCTTGGAGTGACT
>CAZTKW010000355.1:0-4472 GCA_964614315.1 uncultured Pirellulales bacterium | reverse complement strand
CAGATACTACCAGTCCTGTGACAGCAAAACCACGCCCTGCCAACATCCCTCTGCTCTTCGATATTTTTTTTAATGCTATGATGCCCAAAATAAGACCTGAGCCGCACAACAAAACTGGTAACAAACTAAAAATTTGTGTCAAAAAACCCAAAATGCCAAATGCTATAGACCAGATGGCAAGTTTAGATACTTGATGCTTTTGCCCTTGTGTATTTTTCTCTGTTTCGCTCATAATTTCCCCTTTTCAGTAATCCCTATTTTGCTTGCTCTCAACCTTTTCCATAGCCTGCATTCTAACCCAAGACGGTCTAAAAGGCAATTAAGCCTTATTTTTCCCTTGACTGTCCGGCCAATAAGCGTATAATAATATATGGTTTATATTTTAGTGGCTGTGCGAAGGCCAGTGGGCACTTAGGAGATTTGTCAATCCCTTAAGTTTTCATTTTGTGGAGCATCTTAACGGCTGATTCTACTAATTTATCGAGGAGGTAGAGTAATGAGAAGTGCGGGAATAGTAATTTTTGTAATAGCAAGTCTATGTCTAATCGATTCAACAGAAGCCCTTGTTTATTGTCCATCGGCTGACCTTACCGGCGACCGTTTTGTCGATATTGAGGATTTCGTTCTAATGGCAAATCAGTGGCTAACCACCGACCCATGCATTCCGGATGATATGGCATATATACCGTACGGAGGATTTGAAATGGGAAACCATTTTTCAGAAGGCACTTCAAGTGAACGGCCCCTCCACGCTGGATTGCTGGATTCGTTCCTTATGGGCAAGTATGAGGTGACCAACCGCCAGTATTGCGACTTTCTCAATGCCGCTGAAGATGGCAACGAAATAAAGGTTGATGCTGGTATTGTGTATGCCTCCTCAGACGACAGCAACAGTTACCCTTATTGTGATACTTCAACAAACTCCTCTTATAGTCAGATTGACTACAACAATGTAAGTGGAACTTTCAGCGTAAGAACAAAAGGCCAGCCCCCACGTGATATGTCCAATGACCCAATGGTACTGGTATCCTGGTACGGCGCAGCTGCATATTGCAACTGGAAAAGTGGCGAGGAAGAATATCAGCAATGCTATGACATAAATGACCCGAATTGGGAATGTGACTTCTCGAAGAAGGGTTATCGCCTTCCGACAGAAGCCGAATGGGAATACGCCGCTCGCGGCGGTAAACCCTATCGCCGTTTTCCATGGGGCGATAAAATCAATCATGACTGTGCAAACTACGCAGCAAATGGCAGTGCTTATACCTATGACATGAGTCCATATACCACATATACATTCCATCCGGACTGGAATGACGGGATATATCCTTATACATCACCGGCAGGAAGTTTTTCTGCCAACTGTTTTCGACTTTTTGATATGGCCGGTAATGTCTGGGAGTGGTGTAATGACTGGTACAATTCAACTTACTATAGCACAAGCCCATACGATAACCCACAGGGTCCTGTCAACGGAACGTTTCGGGTCCTCCGCGGTGGCAGTTGGAAATACGATGCGAGCCATTGCCGGATGGCGCTCCGCTGCAGCAGCTACCCAATTGGCCGAAACGACATCTTCGGCTTTCGTGTTGTCCGGGACTTTGCTCTTGCTGATTGTCCATCGGCTGACCTTACCGGCGACTGTTTTGTTGACTTTGAGGATTTCGCTCTGATAGCAAATCAGTGGCTTATCAGTGAACCGTCTGGCCCGTATGATATGGCATATATACCCTATGGAGGATTTGAAATGGGAAACCATTTTACAGAAGGCTTTTCACCCGAACTGCCCCTTCACGCGGTATTGCTGGATTCGTTCTATCTGGGCAAATATGAGATAACCAACCGCCAGTATTGCGACTTTCTCAATTCCGCTGAAGATGGCGGCGAAATAAAAGTTGACGGTGGTATTGTGTATGCCTCCTCAGACGCCGGCAACAGTTACCCTTATTGTGATACTTCAACAAGCCGTTCATACAGTCAAATCGTTTACAGCGGCGGTGTTTTCAGCGTAAGAACTAAACCAGAAGTAGGCGGCCGTGATATGTCGGATGACCCCATGGTACAGGTTTCCTGGTACGGTTCAGCAGCATATTGCAACTGGAGAAGTCACCAGGAAGGATACGAAACTTGTTATAATCTTTCGACCTGGGACTGTGACTTCTCGAAGAAGGGTTATCGCCTTCCGACAGAAGCCGAATGGGAATACGCTGCACGTGGCGGTAGCCCCTATTACCGTTTCCCGTGGGGTGATACGATAACTCACAGCCAGGCGAATTATTGCAGTTACTGGGAAGAAGGCAGTCCGGTATATTCATACGATTTAAGCCCGACAGAGGGCTTTCATCCGGACTGTAATGACGGGATATATCCATATACCTCTGTGGTTAGCAGTTTCTCTGCCAACGGTTTCGGCCTGTATGATATGGTCGGTAATGTTTTTGAGTGGTGTAATGACTGGCACAATTCAAATTACTACACCACAAGCCCATACTATAACCCACAGGGTCCTCTCAGCGGAACTTATCGTGTTCTTCGCGGTGGCTCTTGGGCCGACAATCCATCGCGCTGTCGGTCAGCGGCTCGCTTCGGGTACTGGCCCGACGGCAGGGGTTACCACTACGGATTCCGTATTGTCCGGGACTTAGAACCAGATCTGGTTAACGAATGTTATAATTGGCAGAGTTTGCATCCTGAGTGGATATTCTGCGATGATTTTGAGGTTGATACACCTTTTGTAAGAGACGGTAGGTATTTCGAATATGACAATGATGACGGGGATTTCGCGGCGATTGCCGGCCTTGGGCTGGATTTTTCGAAAGGTATGAGAGTGATATTTCAATCCGGTGAGGTAAGTGCCGGCGGCTTTAAGCTGGGTTTCGGGCGAAATCCAAACGCTTATATGAACAGAGATATCAGAGAAACCGCGGACTTCCGTGATATTTATTACCGGATGTATTTGAAGATGCAGGACGGCTGGCAGGGCAGCCCCGCCAAACTGTCAAGAGCGACCAGCTTCTCTTCATCCACCGACTGGTCTCAGGCAATGATAGCTCATTTGTGGAGCAGCGGCGATTATCTTCTGGTTGACCCTGTAAGATGCGTCAACCCGGTGACTAGCCTGGTGAAGTGTATAGGGTATAATGACTTTGCCCATATGGACTGGCTGGGCAATCTTGCAGGAGTTACGCCGATATTTGACTCTCTGCATAACGGCATCTGGTTTTGTGTGGAGGCACATGTGAAACTGAACGACCCGGGATTATCTAATGGGATACAGGAGTTTTGGATAGACGGTAATCTCGAAGCAAGGCGGGATGGCCTGAATTTTGTGGCCTCTTATACTGACTATGCCATCAACGCAATTTTCTTTGAGAATTACTGGAACAACGGTTCACCGAAGTTACAAGAGCGTTACTTCGATAATATCGTGGTTTCGACACAGCCGATAGGATGCTTAGGCCAGTGATATATCGCCATTCTGGTCGCGCCATTCACGCTCGCTAAATTCTTTAGCAATTACTTCTTTGCCTGCTATGTCCATTAACAATTTCCCGCCTTCACGCAGGGAGCAATAAATATTGGCCAAGACGCGTTTATCATCAGCCAGGTCTTCGAAATATCCGAAAGCGGTAAACATATTGATTACCGCATCAAAGCTCTCAAGCAAGCAGAACCGCCGCATATCATTTCGGACAAACTCAATATTCAGACCTTCGCTCCCGGCCTGTTTGCGTGCCTCTGCCAGATACTCTTCGGTAAGGTCAACACCAACGATGCTGTACCCTCTCAGTGCCAGCTCCAGCGAGTGTCTGCCTACACCACAGCACAAATCCAGAATTTTCGCGCCTTTTTGAATATCCAGAAGCTCAATAATCTGGTCGATTTCTTCAGCAGTAACGTCCAATCGCTCTTGATGAAACAATATAGGCGCAAAGGTTTTCCAGAAACTTTCATCTTCATACCATACTTTTTTCTGTGTTTTGTTCATAGCGGCTCCTTTCTAAAATACCCAACAAAAAAAGCCTTCCGGGTTTTTGCTCCATGGAAGGCTTTTAATATCTGTAATATAAAGTCCTTTTAGGGAGCAGGCTCCTTTATGCACAGCACATTAATAATGCATACAGACATTCTTACTGTGCCAAGGGTAGGGCCTGTGCGCAAAAGCCCTGTATCCGCATAGCGGGCTGTTAGTTGCCTTTGCGTGTTTTCCCTAATTCGGACCATTAGAAACTTCCATTACTAAATTAACACCTTCTTATATCGACAAAATTGGTCTGTGTCAAGAAAAATTTTTGAGAAAATTTATGCCTTCGGTGTCTGTGCCTTAGGTAATATGCGGCTTCTGGCAACAACAGCTACAACCCGCCAACTACGAACCACCAACCAACACCTGACCAAAGGCGCGACCTGCTAAAACTACCTATTTTAACTCCGATGCAAGAATTTAAAAAACTATGAATTTTTTTACACAA
>CAZTKW010000354.1:1524-4478 GCA_964614315.1 uncultured Pirellulales bacterium | reverse complement strand
AAAGTCGTTTTAGAGGCTTGGGTTCGGTACTTTTGACGCTTTCTTGTTTGTTAAGGTTTGGTTGCCGGCTTTTTTCTTCTAAAAGCAGCAAAAGCCAGAATAGCCAAGAGTATTATAGCCGATATATTTTTTATTATGTTCGGCAGCATCCATCCAGGTCGAGATGCCACTTCAAAGTCGAAGTTCGCGGCTATATAATCGAGCAAAATACCACTTAAAAGGGCACATCCTGCCACGGTAGCCAGATAGATGATAGCTGTTTTTCTGCCCAGAACTTTCCAAATAATTGCAAACGAAGCTGCATTAGTTGCCGGGCCAGTCATAAGAAAGACCAGTGCCGCACCCGGCGTAAGACCTTTTATTATCAGTGCTGCCGCCACCGGCACCGACGCTGTCGCACAAACATAAATCGGTATTCCCAAAAACATCATAACCACCATTGCGAAAATCCCGGTTCCTAATTTTTCTGCAAAGAAGTCGTCCGGAACAGCTGTTGAAATAACAGCAGCAATCGCCAAGCCGACCAACATTGCTTTGCCGATATCGCGAGGCAAAGTAACGAAGCCATATTTTAATGCTCCGGCGATTCTATTGTTATTCTTCGTATCGTCACAGCAGGAGTCCGAACATTTCACTTGTAATGTGCTTTTTCCTTCTGCGTTTGGATTGAACAGATTAACTAAAGTTCCGCCAATGATACCGGTTATAAAGGCTATCAGTGGTCTGAAGACAGCAAAGACGGGACCGAGAAGACTTAAAGTGACAAATATACTATCAACGCCGGTTTGGGGCGTGGAGAGCAAAAATGATATCGTTGAACCTTTACCAGCTCCGTGTTTATGCAGCGACATTGATACCGGAATGACACTACAGGAACACAGAGGCAGCGGAACTCCGAAAATGGATGCTTTCACCAGCGGCCATATACCTCCACCACCCAAGTGTCTTTCTACAAGCTTCTGGGATATAACTACTGAGAGGGCTCCCGCCGCCAAAAATCCAAACAATAAATAAGGCGACATTTCAGCTATGGTCGCCCAAAAATCAATTACTATCGATTTAACAAAATCAGGCACTATGCAACACCTTTTATCAAATCATTCGGTGATTTTATACCATTTCAATTTTTTCTCCGGTCTTGTCCCGTACATATAAGCGTATAATTATTATTTACTTGTCAAGCACCGCTGATTTAAACTTGTCAAACTCCATTTTTTCAATCATTGCGCCTAATCTCTGATGCGGTCTGGCATTAGATTTATAATATTCAATAATTTTCTCGGTAAAATCAATTGCTTCTTCAGTAGTGATATTTTTGGCAAATTCTTTGGATAATCTTGGTTTAGCACCACCGTTGCCACCGACCAACAGTCTCCAGCCCTTGGGCATACCAACAAGCCCTATATCTTTTATACAGGTTTCAGCACACTGGTTTGGACAGCCGCTTACGCCAATTTTGAATTTGCCGGGGAGTTCCAGACCATGATATTTTTCATCGAATTTTAAGCCCAGCGAGAGGCTATCCTGCATGCCCCTTTTGCAAAATGTAGTACCCGGACAGGCTTTTACACTGCGCACACAGAGACCGACGGCAAAACCGGGCGACATTCCAAGCTCTGACCAGACGGCATCGACGTCTTTTTCATTTATCCCGACAATTGCAATTCTTGAGGCACTTGTTATCTTTAGTGCTTTGGCTTCATATTTCTCAGAGATATCGGCAAGTTTTCGCAGCGTATCACCGCTGACAACACCACAAGGTATATGCGGGGCCACCGCATAGGTCTGCTTGTCTCTTTGGATAATTACTCCCTTTTCACCATCGTTTAACATATTCGGTCCCCTTGTTAAAATTTGATTTTTTAACTTTTGAGCAGGTTAGCTGACATCAAAGGTATTATTATATTTTTTCCTACGACAGCTATTGTTTTTTCCATAATCCATGAATGTTACAGTACTCTCTGGCAGTTATTGAATCGGCTTGTATATTAAATACAGCCTCCGGAGGCATTCCCGGCTTAAGGAACTGTCGATACGCCTTACCGTCTGCCAATAGCTCAATCCATTCAATGTAGTGTTTTTCCTCCATAGGATGAGGTACAGAACCAACCTTGACTTTGTAGCCGCTATCGATTTTCTCAATTACAGGCACATGTTTTTCTGTTGCAGCATCAGCGGTTTTTTCATCCAGAAGTTCCATCGGCTTTCCACAGCAGACCAATTCACCGGCACCGCCGTGCACTACCTCTACGATATTGCCGCATACGCTGCATTTATAAATTTGAAGTCTTTCAGCCATTTTTAATCCCTTTCGCAGTTTGAGAGTTTCAGCTTATAATTCCAAGCTCTTTATGTTTAGCTAAGATTTCATCTGCCAGCTTATCCAGTGAGCTAAAATCATCATCCTTAGGTTCACCCTTTGCCAACACTGGTTCAAGAATTTCGACTTTAAGATTTGGCATCATAGACGTCAGTTGTTCAACCATTTTACCGCCCCAGCCGTAAGAGCCGAGAATAGAAGCAAACTTAGTTTTTGGTCTAAGGGCATTGGCTAAAAATGCTGCATAAGCGGCGCACGGATGTGGTCCAACCAGCACTGTAGGTGAACCGATTACTATCGTTGCAGCATCTACCAGTGCTATTGCAAGCTTGCCAACATCAACAGTCGATAGTTCAAATTGTCTTACAGTAATTTCTCTTTCAATCAGGGCATCTACAAAATATGACACCATCTTAGCTGTGCTGCCGTGCATGGAAACATAGGCCAGAACCACTTCGTTTTTAACTTTATCAGAGGCCCAGTCTCTATAAGCATTAACAATAAAATCAGGGCGATTATGTATCGGGCCGTGACTAGGAGCAATTATCTCGATTTCCATAGGCTCAAGTTTTACCAGGTTGGAATTTATCTGTCGCCTAAACGGCATCATTATTTCAGCATAATATCGCTTGGC